>JAZGGY010000260.1:0-8545 GCA_036480675.1 bacterium
GTCGCGGTGCGGGCCGCCCTCAAGGCCGTGGCCGACGGCAAGCAAGTCGCGGTCCTGGTCCCGACGACGGTGCTGGCCGACCAGCACTACGCGACTTTCCGCGAGCGCCTGGCTCCCTTCGCCGTACGGGTCGAGATGTTGAGCCGTTTCAAAAGGCCCAAAGAGCAGAAGGAGATCCTGGCGGAGCTCGCGGCCGCCAAAGTCGACGTCGTCATCGGGACCCACCGCCTCCTCTCACGCGACGTATCCTTCGCGGACCTGGGCCTGCTGGTCGTGGACGAGGAGCAACACTTCGGCGTCGCCCACAAGGAACGCATCAAGGAGATGCGTAAGCTGGTAGACGTCTTGACGCTCACCGCCACGCCCATACCGCGCACGCTACATATGGCGCTCGGCGGCCTGCGCGACCTCTCGCTCATCGGGACCGCGCCGCTGGAACGTTTGCCCATCCACACCGTCGTCGCGCCCTTCGACGAGGACCTCATAGCCGACGCCGTGGGGCGGGAGCTGGGCCGGGGAGGCCAGGTATTCTTCGTCCACAACCGCGTGCAGACCATCGACGGCGTGGCGGATTACTTGCGGGACCTGGTGCCGGAGGCGCGGTTCGCCGTGGCCCACGGCCAGCTGAAGGAGCGCGAGCTGGAGCGCATCATGCACGACTTCGCCGACGGCAAGTTCGACGTGCTGGTTTCGTCCGCCATCATAGAGGCGGGGCTGGACTTCCCGAACGTGAATACCATAGTAATCAACCGCGCCGACAGCTTTGGCTTGAGTCAGCTCCATCAGTTGCGCGGGCGGGTGGGTCGCTCCCACGCTCGGGCGTACGCCTACCTGCTGACGCCGCCGAGCCACGCCCTCACCGACGCCGCGCGGCAGCGGCTGGCCGCCCTCAAAGACGCCACCGAGCTCGGCTCCGGCTTCCGCCTCGCGATGCGCGACCTCGAGATCCGAGGCGCCGGCAACCTGCTGGGGCCGGAGCAGAGCGGCGCTTTGGCGGCCGTGGGGCTCGAGCTCTTTACACGGATATTGGCCGCCGAGGTCGCCAGGTTGAAGGGAGAGGAAGTGCTCCCGCCGGCGGAGGTGAACGTACGCTTGGACCTTGACGCGTTCGTACCGGCGTCGTATATTCCGGACGAGAGGCAGCGGCTCGGCATCTACCGGCGGCTGAGCGAGGCCGGCGACGACGACGCGGTGGCGGGCCTGGCGGAGGAGCTCCGCGACCGCTTCGGGCCGCGGCCGGCCGCGGTGGACCATTTATTGACGGTGCGAAAAATAAGTCTGTGGGGAGCTCGAGCCGGCGTCCGCGTTGTCGACATAAGCGGCCGGTCGGTGAGGTTGGAATTCGGTAAAGGCCAATTCGAGCGGGCGTCTACCGCCGACGTCCCGACCGAAGTGACCGGCGTCGACGTGAAGGCGGGGCGGGGCGGCAAGACTTCGGTGACCTTTACGGTCGGCGAGGGGGCGGCGGTCCAGGACGTAACGCTGGCGATGTTGGCCCGCTTCGCGGAAGGGGCCGGCCGGGTTCAGCTATCGAGAGAGAAGGATGCGGTCCGAGATGGCTAGAAGCTGTATTCTATGTGGAGCAGAGAATCCGGACGACGCGACGAGTTGCGGCGAATGCGGCGCGGAGCTCGAGGTCGACGCCCCGGCCGACGTCAAAATCGAAGTCTACGACGTGGAGTCGGTGGCGGGCGACAAGTCGAGCTACTTCGAGGAGACGTTGGCCGCGGCCCGCAAGAGCGTTCGGCGAGAGAGGGCCGACTCGCCGGCGGATATATCGCAGGACCCTTCAATTCGAAAAGAACTGGAGGCCGGTTACGAGATCCGTAAGCGCCGGCTCAGCCACCGCCTGCGCCGGCCGCGCAACCTCGTCATAGCGATCGCCGGTGCGGCATTCGCGGCGTTCGTAATCTACGGCGTTCAGTGGGCGGTGGCGCGCCTGCCGAAGTACGCGTACGCCGAACCGGCCCACGTGGCGGCGACGAACGTAGCGTTGGAGGCGGCGGCCGAGCTCGAGTCCGCCAAGGTCGAAGTCGCTCCGGAGGGCGGCGCGCCGGCGGCGGTTTTGGCGGTCGGCGGCGAGGGGGGGAAGGTTTTAGTAGACGGCAACTACGTGGCGGACGCGCCGGCCGAAGGACTCGGCATCCCGTTGGGGCGGCACCACGTTATGGTAAAGAGGGGGAACGCGATCACGCTTGACGAGACGATCGATTTCAAGCTGGGCGAGGGTTACGCGCTCGAGCCGTCGAGCGCGGCCGAGCTCGGGGGTACGCCTTAGACCGCCCGCCCGCGGGGACGAGGTCTACGATCAAGGCCGGCGGCGTATCCCTCGCGCCGGCCTGATGACGTCCGCGATACTCGGGACGCGTTCCGGCCGGCGCCACAGGCCGTAAAAATTCCTGGCCTTGAAGTAATACGCGTCGTTTTTTCGGAAGTTTATAAAATTCGTCGCCAGGCCGTCGACGTACGGTATGACCTCGCGGTCGAGCTTTATCAACGCCGCTTCCTCCCAGCTGATGCCCTCATATTTCTTGTGCCAGAAGGGGCCGAGCCACCTGATGAGCCTTTGGAGTCGCTCGGTACCGGCGGCGCCTTTCTTTTGGAGGGGGAACCTCTTCCGGCCCCGCGAGTACTCGTAAAGGTCCTTACGGAAGCGCGCCAGGAACGGCCCGAGGTCCCCTTCGCAATCTTCCACGAAGTAGTCGACGCCCTCGTTCCGACCGGGCGTCGCCGGGTCGTCGTAGACCTCCGTTATGATTACTCGCATCGCGCCCGGGCCGGCGTTGTACATCGCGCCGGCGAGCTTGACGCGGTTGACGCGCCCCTCGGCCGACGCCCATGACAGCACGCCGTCGCCCGTCGTCGCCCGGGCGAAGGTTTTGCCGAACGACGCGCTGTTGGCCTGGTCGACGACCTCCCGCAAGAATTGCGCGCCGATCTCGACGTTGAAACGAGCGACGTTGCGGACGGCGTAGCGCGAGTTATACGGCAGGCGGTTTATGCGCGTAGCGACCAGGCCGTCGGCGGTGGGAAAGGTTATCTTGTAGTTCGTCCCCTTGATGAGGTCCGCGGTGCACTGCATGTAGCCGGTGGCCGAGCCGCGGCCCCGCCCTACGCGGTAGCAGATGCCGTCCGACAGCGTGTGCACGAAGCCGCATTCCTGATACGATATCGCCATGAGGAGCGCCACTAAGTCGGCGTCCGAGGGGTCGTACTTTTTGCCGGGCGTCGGCGCGCCCGAGGCGGGCGGTGAGCTGTAGCGCCGCCTCTCGGCGTTGACCCGACCTCCCACCTCCCAGAAGGTATGGTAGAGGCTGTGGTAGGGGTCGCTCTCGTCGTACGCTTTGTAGTTGTCGAACTCGCGCAGCGGCAGCTCGGTTGGAAAGCCTCGTATCGCAAATTTTAAATTTAACAGGTGCTCGAGCGTAGGCCGGCCCAAAATGCGGCCCAACTCCTCGTCGGTCGGGGCGTAGCCTCCAGCCGGCGGCAAGTTGTCCACGTCGTCGAGGATGCGTTCCTCACCCGAGGTGTCGTACGGCAACCGCTCGCGGAGCTCGACCAGTTTGGCGACCAGCTCGTCGCCGTAAACGCCCGAGATGTTGCGCAGCGGCGTGTATTCGTACGCCGGGTCGCACTCGGCCAGCGTCGCCAGCGCCAGGTTCACGGCGCGCTTGACGTAGAAGACGGCGCCGGAAGCGACGGCCGCGCCGTCGGCGCCTTCGGGAGAATAGTAGAGGAACGCCGGCTCGTCGTACTCTTCGCCGAGAGCGTAAATGTTTTCGACGCCTTCGAGCGGCCCCAGGATGGGGTGAGTTGCCCGCGGGCTGTAGTAGGGAAACGCGTTGCGGCCGCGGTCGTCTTGGGCGATTACGGGGCGGGGGTTGTACCGCGGGTCCGACGAGGCCGGCAGGACGGCGACGGTCAAAAACTCCGATTTGACGTTGGGGGGGAAGGCGTAGAAGACGTCGTCGCCGGCCCGGACCGACAGCCGCGCGTCGTACAAGCCGGGCGGCAGCGGTTGGTAGGCGCGCGCCCCTTTGTTCGCTATGCCGTACCAGGTGAACTTGTTTACGGGGGCCGTGCCAAGTCGGAGCGGGAAACCCGCCGCCGGGTCGACGTAGCCGTCGCTGGCGGCGTCGAAGACCTGCTCGCGGCCGCCGCCGGGCTTGCGGGCGAACACTTCCATCCGCACCACGTCGCCCGGGCGGGGCGGCGGCTCGAGCGAGTAGCGGAAGACGATGGCCGGCGATTGACGGCCCGGGTCGTCGTCTGCGTAAAAGCGGAAGTCGGCCTCCTCGAGCGCTACCTCCAGAAAACCCTCGTTATCGAAGTACCCGCCCTCGGGGCCGCCCGCCGTAAGCCGGTCCGTAAGGCGGAGGCGGACGGCGCGGCCTCGTCCCGCGACGTAGTACGTATAGCGGTGGTTGGCCTCGTCGCGAAAGTCGGAGGTCGCCAGGCGGTCGTCTATGACCAGCGACGAGCGCGGCGTGTCGAAGGGATCGCTCTCCGTCACGTACTCCGCGTCGTAGCGGCGGCCGTCGCTCGCGCCGACGTACGTCCCGCTGACGATTAACTTGTACAGTTTTCCTTCGAGCAGGGTATGGGGGAGCGTGATTTCGGTGCCGTCGGTGGGAAGTAGGACGACGCCGGCGTCGCCTTTATCGAAGGGCGTCAGGACGAGGACAACTACCGCCGCCGCGGCCGCCGCACCCTTTAGCTTCGTGCGCCGCGGCCTGGTCCACAAGTAACGCGCGACGGCCGCGACGCCCCGACCGCACGCCACTAGCGCGGCCCATACCGCGCGCAGGCCGGCGACGGCCCACGCGCTCGGCTTTGACGAAGAGCCTTTCACCACACGATGCGGACGAAAGAGGTAAGGATGGCCCAGGAGCCGGCGGCGAGAAAGGCGGCCGCGGCCGCCAGGTACGCGCCGCGCAACAGGGCTCGGGGCCTCCGGCCGTCGGCGCCGACGCCCCCGAAGCGATACTGGACTTGCGGCCAGGCTTGACGGAAGAGAAAGATCAGGCCCGACGCGACGACGACGTCGACCAGCGCGGCGGCGCTTATAACCGCGGGCCACGAGGAGTCGTTGAGCTTGAGTGCGACGCCCGAAGCGCACGTGAGCGCGCAGACGCTGGCGTACGTCAAGTTAGCTTGCCACGAGCGCAGCCGGGCCCACTTGCCGGCGGACGAGGCGAGCGCGTCGTACAGCGCCCGGAAAAGCCGTTCCAACTGCGCGTGTTCGTTGCCCGCCGCCCATATATATGACCGTTCCGCGGCGAGGCTGCTTTTCAGTCGTACGAGTACGTTTGTCGATGGTGACAGGTAAGATATCTGAAACGACTTGGGCCGGATCCTGCGCTGGCGGTCGAGCCAGGCCAGGAACGGCGCCACGCCCCGGTACCGACAACTCCGCTCGTCGCCCCCGGAGGTAAAGTCGAGTTCGAAGTGGGGCCGTAGCTTGCGCAGCGTCCGTTCGTAGTAGGCGAGCGTTTCGTTGGCCAGTTCCGAGGTCGGGATGCCCTCGCGGCGCCGGTCCGCGTACCAGCGCCGCGCCATCTCGTCCGCCTCGAGGCGGGCGAAATCGTACAGCACGCGGTCCAGCTCGGCGAGGAGGACGGGGCGGACGGAGGCCGCCTTCACCTTTCTGAATATTTCGAACCGGCCCGTACTCTGGACGCGGCGCGCGAGGGTTTTTACGCTTACGCTCGGCGCTTTTTTACTCATCGACTCCCGTGATTATACAAAACGAAGGCGGGTAGTCAACCCGCCTTTAAACCCGCGGCGCGCCGCCCGCTACGTCCCCATGCGCCACGACGCCAGGTACTTCACCTGTTCGTCGGTCAGCACGTCGACGTCGATGCGGAGGGCGCGGAGTTTAAGCCGCGCTACTTCGTCGTCGATATCCCGAGGGACGGTGTACACCAGGTTTTCGAGCGTATCCGATTTCGCGCTCAGGTACGCCGCCGTTAGCGCCTGGTTCGCGAACGACATGTCCATTACGGCCGCGGGGTGTCCTTCCGCGGCGGCGAGGTTTACGAGACGTCCCTCCGCCAGCACGTAAATGTGCCGGCCGTCGGCGAGCGTGAACTCTTCCACGTTGGGCCGGACGGTCCGCCGCGACGCGGCCATCTTCGCGAGCGCGTCGAGGTCGAGTTCGACGTTGAAGTGCCCGGAGTTGGCGACGATCGCGCCGTCCCGCATCAGCTCGAAGTGCTCGCCGCGCACGACGTGAATGTCGCCGGTGAGCGTGACGAAGAGGTCGCCCAACGGCGCCGCCTCCGTCATGGTCATAACGCGGTAGCCGTCCATTTGGGCCTCGAGGGCGCGCACCGGGTCGACCTCGGTTACGATCACGTGCGCTCCCAGGCCGCGCGCCCGCAACGCGAAGCCGCGGCCGCACCAGCCGTAACCGGCGATGACCACCGTCGAGCCCGCGAACAGCATATTGGTCGCGCGGAGGATGCCGTCCACGGTGGATTGGCCGGTGCCGTAGCGGTTGTCGAAAAGGTGCTTCGTCCGGGCGTCGTTGACGGCGACGATGGGGTACTCTAACGCGCCGTCGTTGGCCATGGCGCGCAAGCGGATGACGCCCGTCGTTGTCTCTTCCGTCCCGCCCAGGATATTTTCCAGCAGGTCGCGGCGTTCGGTGTGGATAGTGGAAACGAGGTCCGCGCCGTCGTCCATCGTTATAGTCGGCTTGTAGTCGAGGGTTTGGTTGATGTGTTTATAGTACAAATCCCGCGACGCGCCGTGCACCGCGAACACCGAGACGCCGTAATCCTCGACGAGCGACGCCGTGACCTCGTCGGAGGTCGAGAGAGGGTTGGAGGCGCAGACCGCCACATCCGCGCCGCCGGCCTGGAGCGTCCGCGCCAGGTTGGCGGTCTCGGTCGTTACGTGGAGGCAGGCGCTGATGCGCTGGCCCGCGAGGGGTCGGTCGCTCTCGAAGCGTTCGCGGATGAGCGCCAGGACCGGCATGTGCCGGTCGGACCATTCGATTTTGTTCTTTCCTAGCGGAGCCAACTTGGCGTCTTTTATGTCGCTCGGCATCGTCGCTCCTCGTCTATCTATAGTCCCGCGGCGCGGCGGAGTTCGTCCGCGCGGTCGGTCTTTTCCCAGGTGAAGTCGGCCTCCTCGCGGCCGAAGTGGCCGTAGGCCGCGGTCTGCTTGAATATCGGCCGACGGAGCTCCAGGTAATCGATGATGGCCGCCGGCCGGAGGTCGAAGTGGTCGCGGATGAGGGTCGCGATTTTTTCGTCATCTATCTTGCTTGTTCCGAAAGTATCCGCCGTTACCGAGACCGGGTGCGCGATGCCTATGGCGTACGCGACCTGCACCTCGCACCGGTCCGCCAGGCCGGCGGCGACGACGTTCTTGGCGACGTGGCGCATCATATAGGCGCCCGAGCGGTCGACTTTGGAGGGGTCCTTGCCGGAGAAGCAGCCGCCGCCGTGCCTTCCCATGCCGCCGTAGGTGTCGACGATTATCTTGCGGCCGGTCAGGCCCGCGTCCGCCTGGGGCCCGCCCAATACGAACCGGCCGGTAGGATTCACGTAATATTTGGTATTATCGTCCAGCATTTCCGCCGGGATAACGGGCCCGACGACGTGCTCGAGGACGCCGGTCCGTATCTCTTCGGACGATACTTCCGGGTGGTGCTGGCACGCGACGACGACGGCGTCGACGCGGGAGGGTCGGTCGTCGACGTACTCGACCGTGACCTGCGACTTCCCGTCCGGCCTGAGCCAGGGCAGCGTACCGTCGCGGCGGACCGCGGCGAGGCGCCGCACGAGCTTGTGGGCCGCCATGATGGGATACGGCATCAGCTCGGGGGTTTCGTTCAACGCGAAGCCGAACATCATTCCCTGGTCGCCGGCGCCCTGCTCGCGGGCGTCGGTGGGGAGGACGCCGGCGGCGATGTCGGGCGATTGCTCGTCTATAGACGTTAACACGGCGCAGGTCAGGAAGTCGAAGCCGTATACGGCGTCCGTATACCCGATACCTTTTATCGTGTTCCGTACGATTTTGGGTATATCGACGTAGCAGTCGGTGGTGATTTCGCCGCATACCAGCGCGAGGCCGGTATTGACCGTCGTCTCGCACGCCACGCGCCCGAATTTGTCCTGCTCGAATATATGGTCCAGGATAGCGTCCGAAATCTGGTCCGCGACCTTGTCGGGATGTCCCTCGGTTACGCTTTCGGACGTGAACAAGTACTGGCGGGGCATTGTACCTCCTAAATGAAATATCGAGGCAACTCACGGCGCGGCCGGGCCGTTCCGCGGAGATTACCGTGCTTCGTAGCAATTTGACGCACAAACTAACATATTCGGTGGTTTAAATCAAATTAAAATTACGCCGGGGTAAGGATAACGGGCTTCGAACGCCGGGCGGCGAAGGCGGCCTCGGCCCCGCGCGGCAAATGCCCTTTACTCGGCGTGACCCTTTGGGTTATAATTAGAATCAACCCGCGACCGCTTATGTGGGCCCTCGTTTTTGGGCCGCGGCGGCCCGGGTTACGGCGTGCCGCGGGCGTCTGGGG
>JAZGGY010000261.1:0-6772 GCA_036480675.1 bacterium
AGCTCGGCTCGAGCTTGGGCGTAAAATTCATCGCCTGTACGACGTCGCTCGAGGCGCTGGGGATCCCCCGCGACAGCTTGCGAGCCGAAGTCAGCGAGTTCGCGGGCGTAGCTACTTTTCTGGCCGAGGCGATCGATAGCGACGTGCAGCTCTTTATATAAACGACGGCGCCGGCCGGCCGGCGCGTGTGCGAGCGGAGATTTCGTATGGCGGATAAAACCGTGGATTGCATAGGGCTCTATTGCCCGGTGCCCATCGCCCAGGCCGCGGAGGCGATGAACGACGTCGACGAGGGCGATACGGTTACCATTCTGGCCGACGACCCGGGCGTGGAGAACGACTTCCCGAATTGGTGCCGGGTGACCGGCCACGAGCTGGTATCGTTGGATAAGGCCGACGAGGGGTACAAAATAGTCATCCGCAAGAGGTCGGCGGCCGGCGGGGGATAGAGTTCGCGGCGTTGCGCCGCGACGCACTTCATTCGATTTCGGCCGAGGCCGCCGGGTCGAACGGGTTGGTCCGGACCGCGAGCGAGAAGAGGTACGGATACTTCCGCTGGAGGTGTTCCATGTACGTAAGCCACTCGCCGATGGTCCGCGCGTACACCCGGCTGACGTCACCGGCCAGGTGTTCGTAATCCGCCGCGGGTAGGCCGTACGCCGTAGCGCGGTGGGATAACTCCTCGGCCAGGTGGGTCACGGCCCATAGCACGTCGGTGAAGGATTCGTGTTCCAGCAGGTTGGGGTTTTCCAAAAGCCTTAGCAGGAATTCCCTTTTAGCCAGAAGGAAGTCCCGAAGCTCGTCGAGGGCTTCCGGTTTGACCTCGATGGTGTAGTCGTATTCGGCCATACGTTTGCCGGCCTGCGCGAAGTCGCCGTGCGTCCAATCTTTATTTAAGAGTAGGTTTTGGCGGACTTCGTCGAAGTCTTCGTCGAGGGCGATAATGCGCTGGAGTAGTCCCGTTCCGACTTCAGCGAAGAAGGCGCCTATGACCATGTTTAATTTGTTTAGCAGGGCGCGCTTCTCCCGTTGGCTGAGTAGGCGGTGTATGATGACGGTAACGAGCAGGACCTCGATCGGGACGAAGGCGATGTCGCCCACCAGGTAGATGAATATGTGGCGGACGTCGCGGAAGATGGCGAAATGTAGCACGTAAACGAGCGTCGACAAGACGACGAGCGCGGCGGTTAAATAGATAAGCCAGTTCGTGCGTTTCATAACGACGACCCCTTTTTGGTGGTTTTTTTACGGCGACTATAATATAATATTTTCGGTGCCGTGTCGTAATAAAAAGCGGCGGCGCAAGTCTAAACGGGAGAAGTAACGGGGGTAAAGCGTATAGTTCTTTAAGTAAAGAAAGAGGGCCGGGATTGGTGAACGGTTTATGAGGAAATTGGCTATATTCGGGTTTGTGGCTTTAGCGGCCGCGGCCGGGGCGACGCAGACGACGCCCGAGGCCGCGGTCTTCTTCAACGACGGCATCGCGGCGGCGAACGCGGGCCGTCACGAGGAGGCCGTAGCGGCGTTCGAGAAAAGCCTGGCCCAGGACCCCAACCTGGTCGAAGCCCACGAGTGGATTGCGCATATTCTGATTCTGCAAGGGGACTACGACGGTGCCATCGAGCGTTATCAACGCATCGTCGCCCGCCGTCCCTCGACCGATTCGAAGGTGAGCCTGGGGTTGGCGTACCTCCGCGTGGGCGACGTCGACATGGCGGTCAAAACGTTGTCGAACGCCGTGGCAGCGGACCCGGACCATTATAAGGGGTGGAATAATCTCTCCATAGCGTACCTGCGGCAAGGGAAAGTCGCCGACGCTCGTACCGCGGCCGAGCGGGCGGTAGCCCTCGAGCCGAACTTCGCGTCGGCGCACGTCAACCTCGGCAACGTCGAGTTGCGCGAGGGGAACGCGGCGACCGCCGTCGCGGCCTTCGAAAAGGCCGTGGCGTTGACCGCCGACCAGGCCGACGCCTATTACGGCCTGGCCGAAGCCTATAACTATCTGGGTGAGGAGGGGAAGGCGGGCGATTACTACGTGCAGTACCTGGAACGCGCCGGCCCCGACCATGCGAGGCGGGATGCCGCGGTCAAGTGGCTATGGGAGCACGGCCGAGGCGCGGAGGTGCCCAGGTAGTGGCGCGTCGTAGGCGCCGCTCGAGTACGCCTTTCGACGTCGTCGTGGGTCGCAACAGCGTTAGGGCGGCGCTCGCGGCCGGGGCGCGTGAGGTACGTACGGTGGTAGTGGACCGTGCCGGCGGCGGCGAAGTGGTCGACGAGATAAAGCGGCTGGCGCGGGAAGTGGGGGCGGAACTAAACGTGGCCTCGAGCCACGAACTGACGAAGCTCGCGGGGGGGGATTTCCACCAGGGCGTCGCCGCATACGTCGCTAAGATGCCCACGCCGCCTTGGGAGAAACTCGTCGCCCGGCTGCGGGCCGGAAGGCCGTTCGTCGTCCTCGACCGCGTGGAGGACCCGCGCAATTTAGGTTCGGTCGTCCGTTCGGCGGCGGCGTTCGGCGCGGGGGGCGTCTTCTTCCCGCCGCGACGCCAGGTTCAGGTTACTCCTTCGGTAACGAAGGTGGCGGAGGGCGGCATGGAATACGTACCGGTCGTGCAGGTAAACAACGTCGCTCAGTTCTTGCGGCAGGTGAAAGAGGTCGGGATTTGGTGCTACGGCTTGGAGGCGGACGGCGAAGCGCGGATGGATGAGCTCGAGTTCGGCCGGGACGCGGCGTTCGTTCTGGGCGGCGAGGGTGTCGGCCTGAGCGCCGCGGCGCGGAAAGAATGCGACGCCGTCGTGGCCATTCCGCACGCCGACGACGTCCCGCCGCTAAACGTGGCCGCCGCGGCGGCCGTAACCCTTTACGAGTTTCGGCGCCAGCATCCGCTGGCCGGAGCCGTAAATCGAAAGGGGTAAATATATGAAACTAAAGGCGTTATTAACCGGATTGTGTTTCGTCGCGATAGGCCTACCCCTTATATTGGCCGGCTGCAGCCCGTCGGGGAAATTCGGGGCCCCGATAATAGCCAAGGAAGAGACCGCCATCTCGGACATCCTGGACAACCCGGCGTCATTCGAGGGCAAGACCGTTATGGTGAAGGGCCAGGTGGCGACGGTGGACGACGACGGCCTCGGCTTCCAATTGGACAACGGCCTCGGCAGCTTGCTTTACGTGAAGGTCGCCGGCGATTTCAAAATATTGGACGGGGCCAAGTACCATCTCGCTGCGGCCGAGGGGAAGGTCGCGATCGACAAGGATACCGGAAAGCCCCGGTTAGCGGCTTCGGGCGTCGAAGTTAAATAAGTAGCTTCTATCGGGTAGCCGGCGCCGGCCGCGCCGGCTTTTTCATTTTCCGTACCCGGGCCGTTGTGGTAATATGCCGCGTGAAGGTCCTCGCTGAAATCCTGCGCAACAGGTACGTATTGGCGTTGGCCGCGTCTTTGGCCGCGCTTTTTGCCGCGAGCTTTTTTATGCCGCCCGCGGCGCGCGCGCTGGCGCGCTTCTTCGCGTACATGTCGCTGGCCTCCAACACCATCCCGCTGCCGGCGACGCCGTTTGTAATATATATGGGGCGGGAATACCCCTGGATAGTGGTGGCGCTCTTGGGCGGCGCGGCGACGTCGTTGGCCAACCTCCTCGATTACGAGATATTCTCGAGCATCTTCAAAACGAAGCTGCTAAATAAAATTAAGGAGAGCGAGCATTCCCAGGCCAGCATCCGGGCATTTTCGCGCGTCGCTTTTCTGGCGCTCGTGGCCGTAAACGTCGTCTTATTCTCTTGGGACCTGGTTCGCCTGGTGGCGATCGCGGCGAAATACCCCCGCGCCAAGTACGTCGCGGCGACGTTCATAGGTCGGACCGTGCGCTACGCCGTCTTGGCCGTGGTGGGCGAGTTCTTCGAGCCGCCCATTTGGGCCATCGGCGTCTTGGCCGTCGTGCTGGCGCTGCCGGCCTTCGTGTCGTGGTTGCGCGGTAAATTGCGAGGGCGTAAAGTAGGGCGCCCGGAAAAGTAGGGCGCCGTTTTTTCGACATTACATACGGGTAATTCTAATCGAGTGGGAAAAGCGACTTTTATGTAGCCGGTAACGGCCTTGACTTTGTTCGCTGTCGCGCCGTCGTAGTGAAGCGGGGCATAAATGGTAAAGTGTCTTATCTTTTCCTTGACAAAGGCCTTTTTTGTGTTTTAATATATTTAGTTAGTAGAGGAGGTAGAAATAAAAAGGAAATTAGTAACGACGGTATTTATATGCTCGTTACCCCTAACGGTTTCGGCGAGTTGGCCGGAACCGGTTTGTTTTTGGCCGGCGGCCCGCGCAAGACGAACAAAACGGGGGATAGCCCCCGCCGGTTTCGAAAAATACGATTATTAAAACAATAGGGGGTTCGTCATGCTGCGTAAAATATTGCCGTTAGTTTTGATAACGTTTATTTCCGCGGCGTTGGCGGTGGAGGTCGAGCTAAAGTGGGATAACGGCACGCCTTCGTATGCCGCTAACGGCCCGGGTAGCGCCGCGCACGGCTTCGGCAACTACTTCGACGTCGCGACGCTGAAGACGAGCCACGTCTCCGTACGACGTTTTCGTATCTATACCGCCGACGTCTGGCCCAACGGCCGATGGGACGGCTTTTTCTTAAGCCTTTACGATTTCCGCGGCGGCGTGCCGGCCTCGCGGATTTGGCCGACCTCCGGCGGGGCGTTCTTTGAGCCAACCGGCAGTGGCTGGCGCTGGTACGATTATTCCCTCGATTTTGCCCTCGAGAAGACGACTTTTCTTGCGGCCGCGGATGCTATCTACAATTGGCCCAATTGCGACCCGCTGATGGTGGATACGAACCCGGCGGGGCGGGGCCACTCGTGGGCTTATTACTCGGGTTCCTGGGCCCCGTTCGACGGGCCTTACGGATATTCCAACCTGATGTTGCGGGTGGTGGTGGAGACGGAGGCGACGTACCCGGGCGTTGCGCCGTCGTCGTGGGGCCGGATTAAGGGCCTGTATTATTGAAAGGCCGGCGAGATAACGCTGACGCAAGGCGGCTCAGGCCGCCTTTTCTTTTGCGGCCGGGTTTTACCCTAGATTTCATCGTCCGGTTTATTTACACTACGGAGCTTATCGAGGCGGGGAAGATAATATCGGTCATTGATAGACGCTATCCGTTGGAACAGACTGCCGAGGCCCACAGGTATGTCGAAAAAGGGCACAAAAAGGGAAATGTCGTCATAACTTTAGAGCTTAATGAAATTACATAACAAATTAGGAGGAATTGAAATGATAAGCCGTATCGCCGAAACGTCGCCACTTGTTTATGCAAGAGTTGCAGGGATCCTGTATCTGGTGCATTCTGTACTCGTTATCTTCAGCATATGGTATGTTCCCTCCATCCTTATTGTGCCCGGAGATGTCGCAACAACAGCCAATAATATCTTGGCTTCTGAGGGGCTATTCCGTAGCGGCTTTGTGAGCGGCCTAATCGCTCAGACGATCTATTTATTGTTGGTTCTAGTTTTATACAAGCTACTCAAAATAGTTAACAAAAACCATGCTTTGCTTATGGTTGTATTCGTTCTGGTCGCCGTCCCTATCGCGATGCTCAATCTGCTTAATCAAATTGCTGCCCTGCTACTATTGAGCGGTGCTGACTACTTGACGGCATTCGAACCGGATCAGTTGCATACTCAAGTGATGTTTTTTCTTGATTTGCACGACCATGGAGTTTTTATCGCCCAGATATTTTGGGGCCTTTGGCTATTTCCCCTCGGGTTTTTAGTTTTCAAGTCGGGTTTCCTTCCTAGAATTTTGGGCGTCTTGTTGATGATTGGATGTTTTGGCTATCTGATAGAATGTTTTCAGTTTTTCCTTTTCCCGGGCTACGAAGTGATAACCTACCCGGGTCTCGCGGTTGCCACTATTGCTGAATTTTCGCTTCTCTTCTGGCTTTTGATAAAGGGTGTAAACGTCCAGAAGTGGCATGACCGTGCTCTTGCATCTCCCTAAACTTAATCCAGGCCGAGGAAGAGGGTCTTCGTTTTCGAGCCGGCGCCCGGCGAGGCATACGGGGCTGAGCCGAATCAAAGCAACCTTTGATGAATACTTATGAAAGCGATTGTATGCACAAAATACGGACCACCGGAAGTTCTTCAGCTCAAAGAGGTGGAGAAACCCGCTCCCAAAGACAATGAAGTACTGATAAGAATACACGCAACCACAGTAAGATCAGGGGACTGTAGAATTCGAAGTTCCACACACCCTCTCTGGTACTGGCTCCCCGCGCGAATAATGTTTGGTCTCATAAGGCCAAGAAAAACTATACCGGGGGATGAGCTGGCCGGGGAAATCGAATCAATAGGCAAAGACGTAACGCTCTTTAAGAAAGGTGACCAGGTTTTTGGAAATATTTGGACGATTAGTTTTGGCGGCGCTAATGCCGAGTATAAATGTCTACCTGAAGACTGGGTAGTAATAAAACCGGCCAATATGACCTATGAGGAGGCCGCCGCCGTTCCTGTTGGGGGACTGACAGCACTACATTTTCTCAGAAAAGGAGATATCCGGAGCGGACAGAAAGTCCTAATTTATGGAGCCTCTGGAAGTGTAGGCACTTATGCGGTGCAGCTTGCCAGGTACTTCGGGGCGGAAGTCACCGGCGTATGCAGTACCACGAATATAGAAATGGTGAAATCTCTTGGTGCCGACAAGGTCATTGATTACACCAAAGAGGATTTTACCAAGAGCGGACAGACCTACGATATCATTTTCGACGCGGTAAGCAAGA
>JAZGGY010000262.1:0-3517 GCA_036480675.1 bacterium
CGTTCGCACCTGAAGATCGACGCGATTTATTTTAATTCGAATTATGAAGATTTGATAAGCGGGTGGCCGCCGGACAACGTCGCCCGGGCGTTTATCCGCGGCGCCGAATTTAGCCTTACCGTTGCGCCGTTACCGTTTGTTAGCGGGTTAGTATTCGACGCGAGCGGCACGTACCTCCAGACGCGGGATCGGGAAACTGGCGAGCAGCTGGACTATCGGCCGGTGGATACCGAGTTCGCCGAGTTGCGCTACCGGCACGGCTTCGGCGGCGGCGCGTTCGCGTTGACGCCGTCGGTTTCGACGGAAATCGTAGGCCGCCAGCAATATACGTACTACGACCCGATTACGTTCGAGCCGTTTAAGGCGTGGCTCGACTCGTACGCGCTTCTGAACGCGCGCCTGGCGTTTAAAGCCTACTATGCCGAGTTTTACGTCGCCGGCAAGAATTTGACGGATGAGACGTACCAAACGATTTACGATTACCCGATGCCGGGGCGTACCCTCTACGGGGGCGTAGTCGTTAGCTTGTGAGTTGTGCGTGCCGAGTCTAAGCCGGCCTGCGGGCCGGCTTTTTTGTAGCGGCTCAACGAATTCTATTTTAATATGTTTGGCGATGAGGCAAGCCGTCAAAATGGTTCTCGCCGTCGCGGCCGTCACCGCTCTGGGCGCCGCGTTCGTTGTATTGTACGCGAGATCGTCCCCGCCGGAATCGGCTATTCTAGGCGTCGTTCTGGGCAAGTTGTGGCACCTGGGCCTGTTTCTCTTTTTCTGGGTGGCGGTGTACGCCGTAGGTCGCGGCGTACAAAGGCTCGTGCTCGGTCGTTCGGCGATGCCCCCCGAAATCGCCGTAGCTTTCGGCATCGTGGCGTTTGTAGTCATGGCGTTTATTTTATGCGCGGTACAGTTGGCGTACGTGTGGGTCGCAAGGACGTTCGTAATAGCCGCCGCGTTTGCCGGGATCGCGATTTTGCGGGCTGAATTCGGACGCGTCCCGCAAAGGATTAGAAAGTGGCTCGGGGAGTTGGGGGTATCGACGTTAGTGCTGGTCGCCGGCGTGGTGGCCCTCGCGGCACCGGTCGCTTTGACCGCGGCCCATCCTCCTACGTACATTGACGCGCTGGTATACCACCTCGCCGTTCCCAAGGCGTACGCGGCCGCGCACGGCTTCACGTACCTACCATACAACGCCTACGCTTCGATGCCGTTGGGCGGGTCGTTGTTCTATCTCTGGCCTTATTTGTGGGACGGCCTTATTACCGCCAACGCCTCCCACCTCGTCGCGACGTTGCTCGCGGTCTCGTTGACGTATCGCTTGGCCCGGCGCTGGCTTACCCAATTCTACGCCGCGCTGGCGGGGGCTTTCGTGGTACTGACTCCCGTGGTTTTCATTTCGATGGGTGGGGCCCATAACGACCACTTTCTGGTATTATTCGTCGTAGCCGCGCTGTATTCGTATTTTTACGCGGCGGAGGTCGGACAACGGGAAAGGACGCGGTTTTGCGTATCAGTCGGCGTATTTTTGGGGGCGGCGCTCGCGGTTAAATATTCGGCCGCGGCTGCGCTGGCGGCGTTCGCCGTAATTTTCGTCTACGACTTAGCGCGGAAACGGGTGCGACTCCGCGACGTGGCTATCTTGCTCGCCGTCGCGGCGGCGGTTTTGCTGCCGTGGTTAGCCAAAGCTTACGTCGAACGCGGCAACCCCATTTTTCCAGTCTGGTATGACGTTTTCGGCGGCCGCGATTTTACGGCCGAGCAGGCGCGGCGCGTCGCGTCTTGGCAAATGGGTATGGGGCGGGGCCGCGGCGTCGCGGACTACGTACTTTTACCTTACCGGATTTCTGTGCAAGCGGGGGTGACGTACGAATATTTCGCCGGGAAGTACTTACCGTATTTACTTCCGCTCGCCGCGCTGGGGGCGGTACTCTTTCGTCGGGGGCGCCGGGTCGTCGCGTTCGGGTGGGTTTACCTCGCGGTCTGGGCCTTCGGGCCGCAACAATTGCGCTTTCTCGACGGCGCGCTTCCGGCGTTCGCGGTCGCCGCGGCGGGGACTCTCGACGCCGCGGACCGGATGTGCGTTACGTGGTTCAGGCGAGTATGGCGGCCTTTGGTAGCGGTGGCGGCGGTCACGGTGGCCGCGGCTATGGTCGCGCCGGCCGATCTCGCTACGTTGCCGCGTCAAACATATTTGGGCGGGATGCCCCAAAACGAATTCCTGCGCCGGTGGGCCGGATTCTATCCGGCGCAAGAATATATGAACGAGCGATTGCCGCCGGACGCGAAAGTTTTGCTCTTGTATTATAACGAAACGCTATACCTCGAGCGGCCGGCGGCGTACGATTCGTTTCTAAGCGCGTCCGCGCTACTGCTGGAGGCGGAGAAGGACCGGGATGAAGCCGAGCTTTACGAACTCGTCCGCGGTTGGGGCGTGACGCACGTCCACGTTTACGGGCACGGCGAACCGCGGCTCGAGTCCTTCTATTCGGCCGAGGCTATGGAGCGCTTGCGCGCGTTCGTATCACGCTTCGGCGCCGTTTTATACGAAGACCCTTATAATAAGGTATACGAGTTAATATAACGTAGCGGTTATCCGGGTTTATCATTTATGGGTACCAACGTAAAGAAAGCGCTGCAAGTCGCGGCCGTAGTGGGCGTAAGCGCGCTATTCGTGGCGTTGAGCGTGGCGACGCCGCGAGAGGGTTTCAACCCGTTGGGGGAACTCGCCGGCAAGTTATGGCATCTCGCGCTTTTCCTGGTTTTTTGGTTTGCCGTCTACGCGCTGGGGCGCGGCGTCGCCAAGTTATTATTAGGGCGTGGGCCGCGGCCGCCGGACCTCGTCGCGGCGTTGGGCGTTGCGGCGGCGGTAGCGTTGGCGTTCGCAATATGCGCTGCCGGCTTGGCGTACGGGTGGTTGGCGAAAGCGCTGGTGGTTATCGGCGCGGGCGCGGGCGTAGTGCTTTTAAGGAGAGACCTCGCCCGGGTTCCCGATAGGGTAAAGCGCTGGCTGGCCGAGTTGGAGACGTCGTCGGCGATATTGGCCGTAGGGACCGCGGCGTTGGCGCTGCCGATCGCACTTAACGCCGCCGTACCGGCGTATTATTGGGACGCGCTGACGTACCACCTGGCCGTGCCGAAGGCGTACGCCGACGCGCACGGCTTTATTTATATGCCATATAACGTTTACTCGTCAATGCCGATGGGCGGGTCCTTATTCTATTTATGGCCCTATTTGTGGGACGGCCTGATTACGGCCAAGGCTTCGCACCTCGTCGCCACCGTTTTGGCGTTATCGCTGACGTACCGGTTGGCCCGTATTTGGCTGAGCCAGTTTTACGCGACGTTGGCGGCCTCCTTCGTGATGCTAACGTCGCCGGTAATGGTGGCCATAGGCGGCGCGCACAACGACCACTTCCAAATTTTATTCGTCGTGGCTGCGCTTTACGTGTATTTCAAGTGGGGAAAGCGTGCGGAAGTAGAGACGAAGCGGGTTTGGTTGGCGCTGGGGATATTCGTCGGCGCG
>JAZGGY010000263.1:0-3509 GCA_036480675.1 bacterium
CTTCCCATTTTTCTACCTCGACTCGGGCGTTTATGTGTTAACGCGTTACTACGAACATCGTGCTGATGCCCTGACCGCCGGCCGTCAACGCCGCGACGTAGCACCCCGGCGCGAGCCGGGTGGTCTCCAGCACCAAAGCGTTCGAGCCGGCGGCGGCGGGAGCCGTGGCGGAGGCAACGCGCCGGCCCGTAATGTCGTACGCGTCGACCGCCGCGGCCGCCGGCGTTTTCTGCCGCCACGTCACCCGCAGCGCGCCCCGGCACGGGTTGGGCGAGACGCTCAGGCTCGAGATGAATCGCCTCGCCTCGCCGACGGTGGCGCGGGCCGTCCCCAGCGCCAGCGCGTACCCGGTGCCGGTCCGGCCCTCCAACTTGTACGCGTAAACCCCCGGCCGCGGCGTCTCGGCGCAATATTCGTAGGGGCGGCGGCCTGCGATGGGGGCGTCGTTTACGCGCCGCCAGCTCGTCTCCGCCGGCGACCGGCGGTAGAGGTCGAAGTGGTCGAACCCGCCGACGGCCTCGCCGTCCCACCACAACTTCACGGCCCCGGGCGCCGACCGGGCGACGAAGGTCACGCCTCCCACCGGCACCTCGCTCAATGGCAGCCGTTGGACGCACACTTTGCCCGGGCTTTGGGTGTACGCCAACGCGACTTCGCGGCTCGTGACCGCCGGCGACCCCAGCCCGGAGTCGGCCGCGGGCGTTCGGGTCACGCGTCCCGCCGCGCTCCACGCGCCGCCGAACAGCGAGCCGAAGTAAATTTCGTGACGGGAGGTCTCCCGGTTGTCCTCCCAAAAGGTCAACAGCTGGCCGGTGGGGGCCAGCGCGACGTTGGGGTGGTAGGCCTCGCCGCCGCCGTCGTAGAGGATGTGTTCCGGCCCCCAACCGCCGCCGCGGTCCGCCATTTCCCAAATGGCCGGGTTGCCGGTGCGCCGGTCCATGAACAGGAGGCGAAGCACGCCGTCGCCGTCGATGGTCAGGCGGGGATGGAACGTCGGCGCCGGGTCGTACGTCAGGCGGCGCGTCGGCGTCCAGCGCGAGCCGTCGTGCGTACGCTCGTAGACCTCGAACTCGCCGGAGCTGTCGTCCCGCCACACCAGCCGGACCCGGCCCAGGAAGTAAGCCATCGACGGCATCCAGCTTCCGTTCTCGCCGGTGCTTTCGGAAAGGCGGACCGGCGGCTCGCAGCCCTGCGTAGCCCGGCGCCAGACGGTGAACCAGATTTGCGCCGGCCGGCCGGTCACGCGCTCGCCCACCATGGCCAACGCCACGTCGCCCGAGGGCAGCGCCAAAAGCGACGGCTGCCCGAACCGCCACCCCGTTTCGACGACGTATTCGGGCAGGCCCCATCGGCCGGCATCGTCCCCCACGCGGTGGCATACCGCGCCGCCGCCGGCCTTGAAGAAGGCGTGCAACTCGCCGCGGGCGTCGACGATTATGGCGGCGTCCCGGCCTCCCTGCTCGTCCAGGCGATACGACGGCTCCCATCGCCCCGCGGCGCGGTCGTAGCGGCGGTAGTAGGCCGCGCCCCCTTCGGTTTCGAAGAAGACGGCGTGGAGGTTCCCCGAGCGGTCGGCGACGAGGGCCCGGGCGAAGTTGTAGCACGTACGCCACTCGCCCGCCGGCGGCGATATCGTCTCGGGCGGCGACCACCCGGCGAACGCGGGGAGCGCGGCCGCCGCTCCGGCGAAAGCCCGAAGAACGTATCCGGCCGCCTTCGTATGCCAGCTTGGACTCATAGGGTATATTTTACATTGCCGGCCCGTATAATCAATCTAAAACTACGCCGCGCCGGGATTTCGTTTGACAGGACGTTGCGATTTTTGTTATATTTCGCTGCATCTGGACCGATTTGTCATGGCTGATCGCAAAGAAGATAATACGCGGTATATATTCGTAACGGGCGGCGTCATTTCGTCGCTCGGGAAGGGCATCGCTTCCGCCTCCATAGGCCGCCTTATGATCGCCCACGACCTCGGCGTGGCCATGCTCAAATTCGACCCTTACATCAACGTCGACCCGGGCACGATGAATCCCTACCAGCACGGCGAGGTTTACGTGACGGACGACGGCGCGGAAGCCGACCTCGACCTCGGCCACTACGAGCGCTTCACCGACCGGCCTACGTCGAGGTTGTCCAACGCCACCACCGGCATGGTCTACGGCTCCGTCATCGAGAAGGAGCGCCGGGGCGACTACCTGGGCGGGACGGTCCAGGTCATGCCCCACATAACGGACGAGATAAAGTCCCGGTTGCGTAAACTCGCCGCGGCCGCCGGCGCGAACGTCGTCATCGTGGAGATAGGCGGGACGGTGGGCGACATCGAGGGGCTGCCGTTCCTGGAAGCCATTCGTCAGTTCGCGCTCGACGTGGGCCGGCGCCGGTGCGTCTTCATCCATTTAACGTTGGTGCCGTACATCGTGGGCGCCGGCGAGCTCAAGACCAAACCCACCCAACACTCGGTCCGCGAGCTGCGCGCCATAGGTATACAACCCGACGTGCTCATCTGTCGCACCGACCGGCCCCTCGACGACGCGACCCGCGCTAAAATAGCCCTCTTCACCAACGTATCGCCCGAGGCCGTAGTGGAGGCCGTCGACACCGACAACATCTACGACATCCCGCTCCGGTTGCGCAAGCAGAACCTCGACGGCCTGATACTGGAGCGGTTAGACCTCCCGGCGGGCGAGGGGGACTTGAGCGGTTGGGAGGATATGCTCGAGAAGATGCGCCGTCCCGGGGGCGAAGTGGATATCGCGGTCGTGGGCAAATATACCGGCCTGCGCGACTCCTACAAGAGCATCATCGAGGCCCTGGCCCACGGCGGCATCGCCGCCGACGCGCGCGTGAACGTAGGGTGGGTGGAGTCCACCAACCTGGAGGGAGACGCCGACCCGGCCCGGTACTTCGACGGCGTGGGCGGCATCCTCGTCCCGGGCGGCTTCGGCGAGCGCGGCATCGAGGGCAAGATAGCCGCGGCGCGGTACGCCCGCGAGAACAACGTCCCGTACCTGGGCATTTGCCTCGGCCTCCAGGTGGCTGTCATCGACGCCGCGCGCGCCGCGGGGTTGGAAAAGGCGGGCTCCATGGAGTTCGACGTCGACTGTCGCGACCCGGTCATCTGCTTGATGGACGAGCAGAAGAAGGTTACGCGCATGGGCGGGACGATGCGGCTGGGCGCCT
The DNA here is from genome assembly GCA_036480675.1 of bacterium. Taxonomy (GTDB): domain Bacteria; phylum RBG-13-66-14; class B26-G2; order WVWN01; family WVWN01; genus WVWN01. The sequence continues at coordinate 3,184 of JAZGGY010000263.1, forward strand.
ATCCGTGCGTGCTGGCGGAGGGTTCACGCGCGGCGCGGGCCTACGGCGCAGCCGAGGTAAGCGAGCGGCACCGTCACCGCTACGAGCTCAACAACGAATACCGCGAGGCTCTGGCGGCGGCGGGCCTGGAGGTGACGGGAGCATCTCCCGACGGCCTGCTGGCCGAGGTGGTGGAGTTGTCGAACCACCCCTGGTTCGTCGCGGTTCAATTCCACCCCGAGCTCAAGTCGCGGCCGCTGGCGCCGCACCCGTTGTTCGCGGCCTTCGTGGCCGCGGCCTATGCCGCCGGCGGCCGGGCCTATTCCCCCGAAGAGAGAGCGGCTTCC
>JAZGGY010000264.1:0-4663 GCA_036480675.1 bacterium
AGCCGCAGGCCAGGGCTCGGCTTCATTCGCGATTAACTAAATGCCGCGGCGAGGGGTTTATTACGAGCCGTGGAGGCCCTTCGCCTTAGCTGATTCGTAATCGAAATCCGGCGACCAGTCGGCGGTATGGCACTTCAAGCAATCCGCTTCGCCTACGTCGGTATTTATCTCCGCCTTATCGCCGGTGGCGACGTGTTCGCCGCCCGGGCCGTGGCAGGCCTCGCACGTGACGGCGCCGTCTACGTACTTCGAATCTTCAAGACCCGTGGTGTGGCAACTCAAGCATTCCGGGTCGCCATCCGATCCGGCGGCCTCCAAAACCTCCAGCGCGTTCGCGTGCGCCGTCTCGCCGAACGAGGCGGCGACGTCGGCGTGGCAGGCGGCGCACGTCTCGAGGCCGACGTAGTCCCCGCCATTCTCCGAAGACCCGACCAAGGGTACTATGATAATGGCCGCCGCGATTGCTACCCAAACGGTTCGGTTAACCATAAGCCTCCTTCGTTGCCGCTTTCACCAAGATTATAATAAAAAAAGACGCGCCGCTCAACGACTAAAGAGCGGCGCGGCTTAGCTTCTCGTCTAGCGGATATAAGTCTCGCTTTCCGAATACTCCGCTTGGTCGCTCGTTATTCTAACCGGGGGTCGGTCGTGCTGTGGCATTGGAAGCACACGTAACCCTTATCGGTCTGCCACGGACCGCTTCCCAGGTCGATAACCGGGTTATTACCGTGAGGACTTATGCCGCTCCGGTGACACCGCATACATACGGAGTCGGCTCCTATCGGATCGTGGCACGCGGCGCAGGCGTCGAGTTCGTACGCGGCAACCTCGGCGTGCCCTGCAGTGCTCCACCCGGGCCGGGCGTGGCTCGCGGGCGTCCCGCCCGCCTCCGCTTTAACGTCCTCGTGGCAGGTAACGCAAAAGCTCTGATTATCGTGGCAACTCGCGCACTCGGTATCCTCGATGAATTTATCCAGATAGTGGGTATACACGTAGTTCGTCTTGTGGTAGGCCTCTGTTGGGTCGTCGGAGGCGTGGCAAGCGTCGCAGTAGGATTGCTCGTGGCATAGATAGCAGCTCTGGACGTCGCCCTCGGCGAAAGTCGCGTGCCCATCGGCCCAGGCCTGGTCGTGCGTCGCCGGTTTAGGCTTACCGGCCGCAACAGCTTCGTGCGCCGGTACGACCGCCGTAACGGCGACGAGCGTTATGCCGAGGCCTACAATCGCGAAGATTAAAACCGGCGCAATCCGAAATTTACGACTCAATCGCAACATACCGCGGCTCCCTGATTATGCGTCTTTAAACTCGCCGTTAGCGGGAAATTGACGCGCTCGCCTGGAGGTAAGCGCGGATTTCGTAATCCCGGTCGATGTTCCTAAGGGCTTCCACGCCCAACGTCGTCTCGAACGTACGCCAAACTTTCATGCGGCCGTGTAGGTCAATAAGCGCCACGTCCGGCGCGTCTTCCCACGTCGGCGCGGGCGCACCATATCCTTTGTACCTAATATAATTGCCCGAGATTCCGGCGCTCAACCGCTCGAAGGTCGAGATTGGTTTAGGGAATTCAGCCGCCGCGAAGCCTCCGACCTCCTCGCCGCCGGATTCGACCCTTTTACCCACGCCGTAAAGGCCGCCGTAACGCAAGTATACGTAATCGTAACTTTGAACGAGGCCGGCCTGGGCGCGGTGGCTCAGGTGGTCACCGCGTGCAGCCAGGGAATAGTCGACGAAAGGTTGAAGCTTCTTGGCAACTTCGTACTGGCCGCCGACGCGCCAACGATGCCGCGGGTCGCGCGCGAAAACCGAGAATATCGACGCGTAGTCGATCCGCGGCTCCTGCCAGCGGTAGTCCGTGTACGTACGGAACGCTTTCCACGGCCGATACCGCGCCGAGTAGTACTGGTAGTCCACGCAGCGGCCTATCCAGTCGTAGTGTATCTCCTGGGTGGTTTTCAAGTTGGACAGCATATCCTCGACGAAATCTATGCCCACCGTGGTGTCGCTCAGGTGGCCGTCCTTTTTGGATATGGCGCCGCCGACGCCCCCCCATATCGGTATGGCCAACCCGTCCCAAACTTCCTTCCAGTTCGTTCCGGCGTACGCGCCGTAGGTGTAGTAGTCGAGCCAGTACCCGCGGTCGAAGGGCGAGTTAGCCTCGTCCTTTGGGTCCAGCGGCGAGAATCGACGCATCGGCCCGTAGTCGGGCACCACCGTAGAGCCGCCGTACAAGTCGGCGCGCCACTTCTTCCCTCGTTTAAAGACGACGCTGGCGCCGTCCAGGGTAGCCGCGGTAACACCGGAGGCGATGTACTGCCGTCCCAGGTTAAACTCGAGTCCCTTAACCGGCGGCCGCCAACGAAAGTAACCGTAGTACACGCGGCCGTTGACGTCGCCGTCGCCGCCGACGTCCTTATACAAACGGGTGGAGGCGACGATGCCGATGTTCCCGCCCCCGGTATCCTGGTCGAGGCGGAACCGTAAAGGAACGTACGTATCGGCGATGGTCTCGGCCGGGTCCTCCACCGTACTGTAGCCGTAAACGGTCGTGCCTAGATACCCGTTGTAACGAACGGCGTCGGCCGTTAAAGGTACCGTCACGATTAACGCCGCCGTCGCGGCCCATGCCGCAACGCCAATCCGCTTCGCGAACATATCTACCTCCGTTGATGTGTCGCGTTAGCTATGGGCCCGCGGCCCCGCTTAGCGCTTTTTCGCTACCGCGAAGGGCCAAACGTTGTCGCCGCTCGGCGTGTAAAATTCAATCGAGTCTTCGAGCAGTTGCTTGGCGTAGTCGTAATTGTGAACGCCCACGCTGGCGTCGGCTGTGACGAAGCCGTGATTGAACTTGGCGTAAAGGTAATCCTCGGCTTCCTCGTTTTTCTGTTTCTCGAGTTTGGTTTCGAGCTCGGTGAGTAGGTTCGCGACCTTGGTCCGGGCGCCTCGTATGTTGAAATTGGTCGCGCCTTTATGGCATTCCGTGCAGACGTTTATGTTCGGCTTCCAGGAGTGGCCGGTTATCGCCGGGTGAGGCGCTTCCATACTCTTCGTGTACATATGGCAGCCCACGCACGTTTCCTCGACGCCGTAGGTGTGCCCCGAATCCAAGTACGGGCCGCCCTGGGGCCACTCGTACCCGCCGAATCCCCCAAACATTTCCTTTTGAGAGTGGTGCGGCGAGCTCGGCGGCCGGGCGCCGTGGTCGGTGTGGCATTCCACGCAAAGTTCTTCCACGCTGCTTCGGAGCTGGGCAGTGTAGTTGGAGCCGTGGGATACGTGGCACATTACGCACGTGGTGCCTTCCTTCGCCGTATCCAGCGTGAGCGTCCGGTCGTACCAGTAATCGGCGGAGTGGCACTCCATACAGGTATCAGAGGCGTGCGAGCTGCCCTTGAGGGAGGTGAGGGAGTGTTTGTGATCCGACGTCTCCCACTCGTCGTACGTGGGGTGGTGGTCGTCGGTGTGGCAGGCGCCGCACATCTCGGCGCCGTAATCAACCGTAATCTTGCTCGGGTCGCCGCCGCCCTTGACGTGCTCCGAGCCCGGGCCGTGACACGCCTCGCACTGGATGCCCAGCATGTTCTTCCGGTAATCTACCTCGTCGGAGCCGTGGTTGTTTTTGCTCTTATCCCAGCCGGTGGTGTGGCAATGCAAACACTCATCCGGCTTGCCGGCACCCTTCCAAGAAGAGACGAAACGGTATCCTTCCTCGGGGTCGTCGACAAAGGTGTTGAAGTGTCTGGTATGGGATGCGTTTTTGTACGGGGTAGAGTGGCACTGTTTGCACGCCTCTGCGCCTAAATAGTACCCCTCTGTATCGACGGGGCCCGTCGTAGTTTCGCCGCAGTTTAGCGTTAATGCACCTACCGCCGCTAAAAATAAAGCGGGAAGCCAAAACCTCTTCATAACGTCACGCTCCTCGGGATTGGATAACGACACCGTTAAACTCTCGTCAAATTAATCCTCCTAAAACTTCGTCCTTTTATTCACTAATTAAGATACGCACTTTTTTCCTTACCTATTCACTCATATTATCTAACACAATGCCTTATGTATGTCAAGGGATTTTTTCCGAAATATAATAGCCCATTCGCCGTAAGAAAGGAGCACGCGCCGCCTAAAAACCCAACATGTACGAGACCTTCAGGAATACCACCTGCTCGGCGAGGAGGAAATGGCCCGTGGCGTCCCGGCGCTGCTCGTACGCGAGGTACGACGTGCTGCCGGGGCGGAAGGTCCAACCCCACAGTACGCTCCCCAGGCCGGCGCGGGCCGCGGAGTCGGCGCGGACCTCCAGCCGGGCGTAGAGGTTCTCCGAGAAGTTGTACGTCGCGTTGACGTTGCCGGCCACGGAGCGGTCGCCGCCGCGCGGCGCCGCCACCTCGGCGTCGCACTTCAGCACCAGCGGCGGCGTCGGGATGAGCGTCACTTCGCCGCTGTAGTCGTGGTAATACTCGCCGTAATAATCGCCCTGCCAATAGCTGGCCCTGGCGCTTCCCCACGACGCCGTCTCGTGGTGGAGCGTAACGCCGGCGGTCCGCACCCGGAACGCCGGATAGCCGAAGCGGACGTAGCGGAGGTCGCGGCCGCCGTACGAGGATACGCTTAACGCCAACTTATTGGTGCCGACCAGGCGGACCTCCGGCACGAAGAAATTCCGCAGCGT
>JAZGGY010000265.1:0-3078 GCA_036480675.1 bacterium
TTCTTCCTCTATCATGAGGCCGTACGCCTCGCGCACGTTCTCCTCTAATTCATCCAGCGTTTTCCCCTGGCTAAAAACACCCGGGACTTCCTTTAGCCGGCCTACGAACCACTCGCCGTCGCGCCAATATTCAAGGGTAAAGGTTTTAACCATCGCAGAGACCTCCACATAATTATACAACGACGCCTACGCCGCCGCAAACGAAAAGGGCGCGCCGTTGTGTGCCCCTCCGCAATCGAAATCCCCGCGGCGGCCTGCTCCCCTACTTGACGGCCTTCGTCGTCGCCGGGTAGCCCGCTATCGCTTCAGGTAAGCCGTCCGGTATGGGGGTCACCAACTTCAATACGTCGAACGTGCTGCGAATAATACGTAAATTCTCCGCGTAGTCGTAGGCCGTGAAATCTCCGGCGGTTATCAAGCCCTCGTCACCCGCGTTTACGTCGAGCATCGTGACCGCCGTCTTGTTCGAGTAGTCAAAATCGGCCGGCCTGAAGTACCGCCGCTTCGGGTTCTTCCTGGTCTGGACGTAAACGACGCCGTCGGTTACGTCGGTGACCAGGCTCCACATGGTTCCGTAGTGGAACAGTATGCCGGCCTCGTAAGTGACGCTCGCGAGAGCATCGTACGCGTAGTCGATGGGCGCAACGCCCGAAGCGGCGTCGTACGCGTTCGCATGAGCGGCTACGCGGACGAAGCGGTCCGGCGACGACATCGACTTGGGCAGCGCCTTCTTTCCGCCGAAACCCTCGTACCGCACCAGGTCGATTACGGAGTCGGCGTAGGTACTGTTGGTTATAGCCCTGATGGGCGCCGTGTCGCGGGTGTGATACACGACGGCGCCGCGGACGAATTCGATTACGGCGACGTTGCCCTTCTTGTCGGCCACGAAGAAGTGGACGGGCGCGATATGCTTGAACTCCTCAACGCGCACTTTTGCGAGGCTCGCGACGACATCCTTAACCGTCGCCGCGGTATCGAGTTGGTATTGGACCCATTGGCCGTTGAGTATGGCGTGCCGTTTATCAACCGGTTCGTATTGCGACTCCGGCAGCCACAGCGTCGCCAGGACCAGGCCGGCTTCGTTCACGCCGTCGATGGGGAACTCGCGCCCCAGTATATTGAACGAGACGCTGCCGTGTTTCGATACCCATTTAACCGGGTTATCGACGAGGAAGGCCGTTTTCTCGACGCCGCGTTTGTTGATGAAGATCAGACCGTAGTCGCCCAACCAATCGAAATTCCGTCCTACCGCGGCCGTATCGCCGTCGGCCAGGCAGAACGCGGAGCATGCCGAGGTCAAAGTCGGCGCGAGGTATAAAACGGTAACCGCCAACGTAGCGATCCTAAGCAGCCGTTTCATTTTCACTCCTTCTTTTAAATGATAACCGCCGTAGAAGCCGCCCGCAATGTCCGACCGGCGTTTCGCGTAAGCTACCATACGGTTATATTATTATCAAGGGATACCGCTGCCCCACCCCCAATTAACCGTTGCCAAACGCGCCGCCTTTTCCTATTATTCCAATTACGCCCCCTGCAAACGACGACAAGGAGCCGGGATGATGGTCGAGGTACAATCTATAAAATGCCCCAACTGCGGCGGCGCGGTACACGGCGCCGGCACCGTAACCTGCCCCTACTGCGGCTCCGCCCTCGAGGTCACCAAGGCCGACCGCAAGCAGCTGCGCGACGCCAAGCGCGCGTTCGGTACCGTCGGCGTCGACATGGGCGTCAAGCCGCCATTCATCTTCCAGAACCTCCCCGGCGTGGAAGTGACGCGCGCGACGAAGGAACTCCCGTTCAAGCCCAAGTTGATCTTCTCGCGGCTGCCGGCGGGCGAGCCGACGGGGACCCTCCGCGAGGAGGCCGACGCCGTACTCAACGTCATCCGGCGCACGCAGGAGGCCATCAACCGCGAGGACATGGACGCCTACATGGCGTGCATCACCGCGGCGAACGAGAAGTTCCGGGCGAAGGCCCGGGAGGGCGCGACGGCGCAGTTCGTCACCACCGACATGAAGCGCTTCACGGTGGCGGCGGACTTCCGCAAGCTGACGCCGGCGCAGGCCGAGGTCGTCGTAACGGTCGAGGTCTTTATCTTCCTCAACTCCGGCCGCGTAAACCACATGCAGGTACCGTTCTACTGGAAGCTGCGCAAGGAGGACGGCCGATGGTTGGTTTACGCCTCCGGCATCTCCGGCGCCGGTGGCCGCGGCAAGCTGTGGGTGGTCGTAATAGCGGTCGTCGCACCTATCCTAATAGGCATCGTCATCGGCGTCGTCTCGGCGGTTTCGCAATGCGGCGACGAAAGCCAGGCCGAGGTATCGGCCGGGGACGACGTCGGCGTGTGGAAAGCGGAGAGCCGCAAGGCGCCCATGCCCGATACGTGGTTCAAAGCGCGGACTAACATCACGCTTTACGAGGCGCCGCACGACGACAGCGATACCGAGGCTATACTCAAGGCCGGCGGCGAATTCCAGGTTATGAGCGCGTACGACGAGTGGTTCCACATAAGTACGAGGAACCATACCTGGGGTTGGGTGCGGGCCGACGTAATCAAGGCCAACCTGGGCAAGGATTACGCGCTCGTCGACCGACGGTGAGACAACCGAAAACCCGCCCTTCGGGGCGGGTTTAGAGACGCAATCCAGGCCGCGCCGAATTTTCCGGTTGCGGCGGTAACCGCAACTCTGTTACATTGGGTTGTGGTGCGTTAGAAAATCGTAACCCTCGGAAGATATATGGTCAAGGTCGAACCAATTAAATGCCCCCTCTGCGACGCCGCCGTGCCGCCCGGATACGGGGCCGCGTGCCCGCGGTGCGGCGCCCCCCTCGCTCCGCACGGTATAAAACTACTTTTAAACCGCCTCGGCCTCCGGAAGCCGCGCGCCGCGTTATCCATCGCCGCCGCCGTGTTTCTGGCAGTTATCGCCGGCGCCGTCCTTGCAATCATCAACCCCTCGGGGGAGGAGGCCGAGGAGGAAAGCCGGGAGGGGGCCGGCGTCTTGGAGGCGGAGGGAGACGAGACGCCCGTGCCGGGAGTTTGGTACGAGGCGAAGACCGCGATCCCGTTATATGAGC
>JAZGGY010000266.1:0-3320 GCA_036480675.1 bacterium
GGGTATGGAGTCGTTAGCGTTTTTAATCGTAATCGTCCTGGTAGTCCTGGCGGTGTTACTCTTCGTCGGCCTCGGCGCCGTGATGCTGACGATTTGGTTGTCGCTGCGGGGGAAGCGGGATGATAAAAGGTAAGGTCTGGAAGTACGGCGACGACGTCAACACCGACGTCATCTTCCCCGGGCGGTACACCTATACCGTAACCGACCCGGGCGAGATCGCCTCCCACGCCCTCGAGGACCTCGACGCCGATTTTGCGAAGAACGTGAAGCCGGGGGATATCGTCGTCGCCGGTAAAAACTTCGGCTGCGGCTCGAGCCGCGAGCAGGCGGCGCTGTGCCTGAAGTACGCCGGCGTGGCCGCGGTGGTGGCGGCGTCGTTCGCGCGGATATTTTTCCGCAACGCCATCAACGCCGGCCTGCCGACGGTCGCGGCGCCCGAAGCGATACCACATATAAACGCCGGCGACGAGATAACCATCGATTTCCAGGCGGGGGAGTTGACGGCCGCGGACGGCTCGAGTTATAAATTTACGGCGCTGCCGCCCGAGGTAATCGGCATTCTCGAGGCGGGCGGCCTGGTGCCGTACGTCAAAAAGGAGTTGGCGAATAAATGAGGAATTACATTGTAATCCTCGCGGTATGCGCCTCGATAGCGTTCGCGTGCCAAAAGGGGAACGAGCCGGGAAGCGCCGAGGCGGCCGCCGTCGCGGAAACGGACCGGCCCACACAGCTTATCTTCCCGGAGGCGGCGCGAGCGGAGGCGCTGCTTAAGGCCGCCGGCATACCCATCGAGAATCGCGGCGACCTCACGCGCGAATTACCCGACGGGTGCGTGTGGCACGCCGTCTACGGCAGTATCGGCGCCGAGGTCATCCTCGAGGTATTCGCGTTCGCGGACGACGGCCGCGCCTGGGAGTACGGCGCCAAACGCAACGCCGAGCTGCTGGCGATGGACGTTTTGCGCGAATTCGCCGTAGCGGCCAACGGCTCGCTCGTCCTCGTGGCGTATTACGATCCCACGGAAGACGCCGCCGCCAAGAAGGACGCGCTGGCGAAGTTCGTCGACGCTTTCGCCGGCGAGGAGTAATTACCCCTCGCGAAAAGGGGGTTATGGCAGGGTCTCGTATTAGTCAAAGGCAGGTATTGCAATTTTGGCTGATGTATGGTAGTGTGAAAAAGCAATATGATCGTTAGGGTCGGGATACGTTTAAATCGTACTTAAAGGCGAGGTTACGTTCGAAGAGAGGAGTGGACATGGTGAAAAAAGCACTTGTAATAGGGTTGGTGGTGCTCGCGGCGTCCGCGTGGGCGGCTAAGCGCGGCGTGCTCGTCGAGCACTTCGGTTGGACTTCTTGAGGCTCGTGTCCGGCCGCGGAAAGCGACTTTAGCAAGTTGATCGATAGCTATCCCATCACGGACTTGAGCCCGATCCATTACATGTTCTACGTATCCCCGCACGCGAGCCAACGCTTAATGACTTACTATGGGCATAGTTCGGTCCCCAACCACTTCACGGGCGGCACCCTCAACCGCATCGGTTCCGGGAATTACAGCAACTACGTCGCCGATTACAATACCCGGCGCGTTATCTCGGCGCCGCTGGCCGTAACTATCCTGGAGTATACGCTGGGGTCCAATACCGCGTACGTCAAAGTCAAGGTCGCCCTCGATGAGAACCTCCCTACGGGCCATTCGGTCTATATCGGCCTGTGGGAAGACAAAGTTGTGGTCGGCGGTACGTACGGGACCACGCCGGTCCGCGTCATGGAACGCGACCTGGCTACGAAAAGCCTTACGATTACCAGCAAGGGCCAGTCACAGAACTTCGAACATACGTTCACCGTTAACGGCGCTTGGAAGCGCGCCGACCTCGGCATAACCGCCTGGGTCCAAGGCTCCAGTTCGGACCGCGAGGTACATAACGCGGCAGCCGTAATGCTTAGCGGCGCCAGCGTTTCGCCCGCGTCGCTGGGGCGCGTCAAGGCGCTTTTTAATTAAAACGCCGACCCGAACGACGAAAAAGCCCGCCGCGACGGCGGGCTTTTTACTTTGCTCGCGAGGGGTTAAACGCGCGCGGCGACGGCAGCTTCACCTCGTAAAGTTACCGTCACGTCCTCGAAGGGTATGTCTTTGCCGGACGCTTCGAGGGCTTCTTTCGCCGCCTGAACCAGGCCGAAGCAGCAGGGAACCTCCATATGCAGGACCGTGACCTTGCGGACGTCGTTCTCGCGTAGTATGGCCGTGAGCTTGTCGCGGTAGAGCTCGACGTCGTCGAACTTCGGGCAGCCGATGACGATGGCCTTGCCGCGGAGGAAGTCGGGGTGGAAAGCTGCGTACGCGAAGGGCGCGCAGTCCGCGGCCACGAGGAGCTCCGCGTTCTGGAAGTACGGCGCGTTGGGGCTGACGAGGTAGAGCTTGACGGGCCACTGGCCGAGTTCCGATTTCAACTTGCCCTCGAAGGTCGCGTCCGGCTCGACGCATTCTTCCCCCGCTTTTCGCCTTAGGTCCATAGTGCGCGCGCCGGGGCAGCCGATGTTGTGGCCGCCGGCGCCGTGGCTCGCGGCCGGCGTCTCTTCGCGCTCGTGGCGGTGAGCGCCCCCTTCGCGGCCGAGCTCCTGGAGGTATCCTTCCACGGCGGCGGCGTCGAACTCCTCGGCCGGCCGCTCCTCGATCGTGATCGCGTTTTGCGGGCAATCGCCCAGGCAGGCACCCAGGCCGTCGCAATAAATTTCGCTAACGAGGCGGGCTTTGCCGTCGACGATCTGGATGGCGCCCTCGGCGCACGACGGCACGCACAGGCCGCAGCCGTCGCATAGATCTTCTTCTATCCTAATTATTTTGCGGGTTACTTTAGCCATTTCGAACCTCCGATTTAAATTGGTTTTTTCCCTTTCCTTCTACGCTAGTATAAAGGTTGGTTAAGAAGAAGGGTTTGATTTAGGTCAAGGTTCGTAGTTTTTTCGGCGGGCCGCGGCCTAGTCGTTTTGGCTGCCGGCGACGAGCTGGAGCGAGGGTTTGTCTAAAATAACCAGCCGCCGGCCTTCTGATGCCACCAGGCCTGCGTCGGCCAGGCGCCTGAGCGCCCGGCTCAGCGTCTCGGGGACCGTTCCCAATTCCGCGGCGAGCGACGTTTTGGTTACGTCCAGCTCGACGAATTCGCGGCCGTCGGCGCCGGCTCGAGTCCGTTCCAGTAGGTACGACGCCAGCCGCGCCGGCACGTCCTTGAGGGTGAGCTTCTCCAGCACCGCGCTTATCTGGTGACGGCGGACGGAGAGGGCGGCGATAATGTTGAGCGCCAGGTCCGGTTCGCTTTTGACAAG
>JAZGGY010000267.1:0-7902 GCA_036480675.1 bacterium
CCGTTTCTTCCAAGCCCGCCTGCCGGACCAGCTCGAAGTCCGCCGGCACGGCGCGGATCCAGCCCGTTATCTTCGGGTACTCGTACCCGCGCTCCTGGCACTTTACCAGCGCTTCCCGGTCCTTATCGCTGTAGAGAAAGAACTCGGACTGGCGCACGATGCCTTTGGGGCCGCCCAGTTTGTGGAGCAGGTCGTAGACGTGGACGACGTCTTTCACCTCGTACGGCGGCCGGGCCTGCTGGCCGTCGCGGAACGTCGTGTCCGTAATCCAGATTTCCTCGGCCGGCGCGAGCGGGACCGTCTCCCCGTCGAACATCATCTTGGGAATTTCAGAATACGGGAACTGGTCGCGGAAGAGGTTGGGCTCGTCGACGTCGACCAGGGGGTGCTTCGCCTCGCCTTTCGCCGGCTCGGCCTTCACCTCTTGGAGCCAGGGGGCTTTCCAATCGTGTTTTTTAGCTGCCATATATTCCTCCGTTTCGTGCGTTACTTTGAATGGCCTGCGTTTCGTTTATTCTCTTTTCGGCCGCGGCGTCGTCCCGAACCGCGTCTACCCGGCCAACCCCAAAGCCGCCAGGTAGTGTTCGGCCTCGACGCCCGGCGTATCCACGTGCGTTTTACCGTAGAAGTTCTCGATGGCGTCCCTCACCGGCCGGGGCTCGTACGGCGCGCCGACGATCGCGCCCTCCAAACCCTCCAGGCTAGCGCGGGGCACCATCGTAAAGTCGCCGGTAATCGAGACGTCGCCAATTACATCCTCGACGACTTCAGTGTAGCAGCTCAACAGGCCGCCGGGCGCCTTGTGGAGGCCGTCGATGAAGCGCACCCCCTCGCGTACGCGCGTCTCGCGGGCGGCGGGCCGCCGGATCTTGCGGAACAAAAACTCCTCCGAGCGGTAGATTGTCTCCAGTTCCTGCATCTTGGCCTCGAGTTCGTCGTCGACCCGGGCCTCTTCCAGCGGCCCCACGGTCTCGGCGAACCTCGTTTTTAGGGCGGCCACGACGTCCTCCCGCCGGGGCGTGGCGCCGGTTTCCCGCCTCACGGTCGTGAGATTCTCCGTAAGCGACTTGTGAAACTTGTCGCGGAACTTCTCGTCGGGGACGACCAGGATTTTGGGCATGAGCTCGTAATCGAAGTCCATGATGATGGACCCGACGAAGACCATGCACGAGCCGATATCCGCGCCTCCCTCGCCGGCGATCTTGCGGCCGTCTTTCGTTATGAGGTCGTTTATAGGCCTAAACGATACCTCCACGCCCAGGTCGCCGTAAGTTTTGATCGGCGCTTCCGAGAACTTCCGGTAAACGCCGTCGACGGTGGGCGGCACGAGCGGGTTATCCTTGCGGAGGATTAAGTTATAAAAAACCTGGCCCGAGTCGAGAAGGACGGCGCCGCCTCCCACTTCCCGCCGCATTACCTCCAGGCCGTTCTTCAAGCAGAAGTCGAGGTCGATTACCTCGCGCGTGTCCTGGAAGTAGCCGACGCACGCGATGGGGGAGGCCGGCGAGACGAGCGTAAGGCCCTCCCGGCCGAGGTGGGCCAGCGCGTGGAAGCACAGCATGGCGTCGAGTTTGGGTCGGAGGCCGAGGTCGTAGACTTCAACCATTTACTTTACCGCCTTCCACACCAGGTCGAGGAGGTTGGCGACTTTTAGGCCGTCGCCGTTGCCGCCGATGGCTTGCGCCCCCGACCGCAGCGTAAGCTCGCACGTCGGGCAAACGGTTACGACTGTGTCGGCCCCCGTGGCCGCGGCCTGCTCCGCCCGCGAGACCGCCAGCCGGCCGGAGAGCTCCGGCGCGGAGGTGATTATGCCGCCGCCGCCGCCGCAGCACCGCGACGTATTCTTCGACAGCGGCATCTCTACGACGTCGACGCCGATGGCCTTCAGTATCTCCCGCGGCTCCTCGATTATTTTCGCGCCCCGGGATAGGTGGCACGGGTCGTGGTAGGTGGCCTTGAGGTCGAGGTTCTTGGGCGACGCGTCGGCCAATCTCTCCGCGATGAACTGGAGGGCGTGCTTGACGGGCCGGCCGTATTCCTCTTTGAGGAACATGGTACACGTCGGGCAAAAGGTGATGAGCTCGCCCTCGGGGGTCATTTCGTTGAACTTCTTCTTCTGATCTTCGAACTCGTCCCAGTATCCCAGGATCTTGAGCGGGTTGCCGCAGCAGGTCTCCTCCACGATCTTGGTCTTGACGCCGAGCTTGTCGAGGATGCGGGTGAACATCTTGACCATATTGGGCCGCTGGGCGTATTGGCAGCCGAGGTAGAGGAGCGCCTCGCCCTCCTGCGGTTTTATGGCCGTCTCCTTTTCGCCGTAGATGTTGCCGGTCTCGCGGACTTTGGCCACAAGGTCCTCGTGCACCGGCATCCTGTAGCCGGCCTTGACCAGGCTCGCCCGCGCCGCCTCCACGATGGGCGCTACCTCGATCTTGCTGGGGCAGCGCCGCGTGCAGTCCAAGCACATCGTACACGAGAAGAGCCGCTCCACGACTTCGTCGCCCGGTTTCAGGTCGCCCTGCAGCAGCGCGTAGGAGGCCATGAGCCGCCCTTTTGAACCCGCGGCGTCCCAGCCGATATCCGAGAGCGTGGGGCATACCGCCTTGCAGAAGCCGCAGTGGGTGCAGGCGTTGAGTTCCATTTCCCACTTCTGTAGCGCCTCCATCCCCTCGCCGTACTCGCGCTTGCCGGTTTTGTAGCGGAGGAAGTGGATGATCCCCGGCTTGTCCCAATCCATGAGCTTGCCGGGGTTCAGGATGTTGTTGGGGTCGAGGGCCTGCTTTATCTTGCGCATCGCCTCCAGCGAATCGGCGCGCTCCTTCTTGAAGTACGGCGCCTTGGTGATCGCGACGCCGTGCTCGCCGGTCACGGTTCCGCCGAGCGCCAGGACGGCGTCGAAGACTTCCTCGTTGGCCTTCTCGGCCCGCTCCCACACGTCCGGGTCCGTGGGGTCGATGATGAACTTGGTGTGAAGGTTACCGTCGCCGGCGTGGCCGTACGTCGGGATGTAGATGCCTTCGTAGCGGTCCTGGATCTCGTGGAACGCCTTCACCGCTTTGGCCACTTGCGACGGCGGGACCGCCATGTCGTCCGCCAGCATGACGGTAACCATGCCCTCCTTGAAGCGCGACAGCGACGGGATCATGGCCTTGCGGCCCTTTTGTAATCCGGCGATTTCCTTGGGGTCTTCCGTGAACTTGACGTCGACGGCGCCGGCCTTCTTCGCGACCTCCGCGACGATCTTGATTTCGTCCTTAACCGCTTCCGGGTGGCCGCTGACGCCTATGAGTAGGATACCCTCGACCTCCGGGAGACCCAGGCCGGTGGCCTTATTGACCGCCTGGATGCAGATGTTGTCCATTATCTCGAGCGAGTGGGGGATGAGCGGATGGGCGATGATGTCGGAGACGCACTGGCCCGCCTTCTCGACGTCGTCGAATACCGCCATTGCGAGCGCGTTCTTTTCGGGAAGCGGGACAACGCGGAGGTTGATCTCGGTAATAACGCCCAGCATCCCCTCGGACGCCACCATCAAGCGGTCGAGCTGGAAGCCGGAGGCGTTCTTGAGGGTGCGCGTGCCGCTGTGGATGATCTCGCCCGTGGGCAGGACGATCTCCAGGCCCAGGACGTAATCGCGCGTCGCGCCGTACTTGACGGCGTTGACGCCGGAGGCGTTGGCGGCCACCATGCCGCCGATGTTCGCGACGTCGCCCGACCCCGGCGCCGGCGGGAAGAAGAACTTTTGCGGTTTGAGGTGGGCGTTGAGCTCGGCGTAGATGACGCCCGGCTCGACGACGACGTAGAAGTCCTCGACGTGGACCTCCTTGATTTTGTTCATCGCCTGGAGGTCGAGGACGATGCCGCCCTTGATGGGGACGGCGTGGCCGCACAACGCGGTCCCGGCGCCGCGAGGCGTTACCGGGATCTTGTGCTCGTTGGCGAGCTTGAGAATCCCCGAAACCTGTTCGGCGTTCGCCGGCCGGACGACGACCTCGGGTTCGTGGAGGTGGATGCCGGCGTCCGCGGCGTACGCGCGGAGCTCCACCGGCGAAAGGGTGTAACCGTTTTTACCTACGATCTTCTCTATCTTCTTGAGAATGTCCTTGTCCATGCCAACCTCCCGCGGCACCTCGCCTCGAGGCGGGGCCGCGCGGTTAAGATCCTATCATCGGAATCGACATCGAGCCGTTCATCATAACCAGCACGCGCGCGCCCTCGCCCTTCGCCGCCAGTGCGGCGTCGAACGCCTGCTGGAGATCTTTATATGGTTTTATAAAGGCCTTTTTGAGCGTCTCGTCGTCGAGGTCGGTGACGCCCCACATCTCGCCCTTGACGGCTATTTCGGCCATTTTGCCGGCCTTGTGCCAGCCGAGCTTGTAGTCCTCCTCGATTTTGGCGAGCGTATCGGCGGGCGTGGCGCAGCTCGCCAGCAGATCCAGGAAGGCCTCGTCGCCCACGCCCGTCCGGCACTTCGACACCATTATGAGGATGCCGCCGTCCTTCATCGCGAGCTTGGCGTTGTCGAGCGCCTTCTGCGACTGGTAGAGGTCGATGTCCATAGGGTAGGGCGCTACGCTCACCACGACGTCGGCCTCCTCCGAGACCGGCACGCAGAAGATCTCGTTCGCGGCCTGGATCGCCGCGTAGAACGAGTCGTGGATGTGGCCCGCGGTCGCGGCGTAGAGGCGGTGCTCGCCGTCGAGGACCGTCATGATCGAGAAGATCTCCTTGTCCGCGATGGTCTTCAGCGCGTCGATCATATCCTCGTGGACCGGGTTGCCCTCCAGCGCCAGCGCCTTGGCCTCCGGCCGCAGCGCGTACTTGTGGTTCTGCTCGATAGTCTTGCGGGAGGCGATGCCCGGCAGGAAGGCCTTGCGGCCGCCGGTGTAGCCGCCGAAGTAGTGCGGCTCGACGGAGCCGATGATGACTATTTTGTGGGCGTCGACGCCGGCGCGGTTGACGTACATCTCGGTGCCGTTGGTGGAGGTGCCGATGTGGACCATGTCCTCGTCGCGCTTGGCGTCGTGGATTATTGTTTTGCCCTTGACGTCGTCGTACAGGCCGCCGAAGATCTCGCGCAGCTCCTCCTCCGTCGGCGCGCGGTGGGCGCCGGTGGCGATAATGTAGGAGGCGTTCACCCCCTCGAGGTCGTCTTTGATGAGCTCCAGCACGCGGGCGGTGGGGGTAGGGCGCGTCGCGTCGTTGACGATGAAGAGGACGTCGCGGGCGTCCGCCAGGAAGTCGACGAACGTCTTGGAGTTGATGGGATTCGCCAACGCCTCCGCCAGGACCTTTCCCTCGTCCACGGCTTCGACCTCGTTGGGATAAACTACCTCGGCGTCGTCCGGCACCTCGAGCGGCACCGTCTCCTTGCCGTAGGGGACGTCCAGTTTCATAATTCCACCTCCGCCGGCGGGCGGCCTTGAGCTGCTAGCCGCCCTCCTCGGCCTTCTTCATCTCGCCTTCCATCCACGCGGCGACGGCGTCGCCGTGCACGAGGGCCGCTTTCTCGCTCTCCCAGTCGGAAGGTTGGATAACCATGATCCAACCGGCGCCGTAGGGGTCCTTGTTGATGAGCCCGCTCTCGCCCTCCAAGTCCTCGTTGACCTCGACGATGGTCCCCGAGACCGGCGCCACGAACTTGCCCACCCACTTCGACGACTGGACCTTGCCGCAGGTCTCGCCCGCCGATACGTCGTCATCCTCGAAGGGGAGGTCGACGTAGACGATGTCGCCCGCGGCCTTTTGGAAGAAGTCGTTCATGCCGACGCGCACCCGGCCGTCGTCCTCCAGCTTGGCCCACGCGTGCTCGCCGTGGTAATACAGCTCGTCCGGAAGGTCGTAATCTTCGATCTTCATCTGGCTCTCCCGCGCTTGGGTTTAATACGAGACGAACTTCTTATTCGGTTATTCAGTCATTAATATTCCTGCGGCAGCTTCGACAGCTCGGCGAAGGAGAAGACCGGGCCGTCGACGCAGACGTACTTGGGGCCGATGTTGCAGCGGCCGCACATCCCCACGCCGCACTTCATCTGCATCTCGAGGCTGGTGTAGATCTGCTCCGGCTTCCAGCCCAGCTTGTCCATTACCGGCAGCGTAAATTTTATCATAATCGGCGGCCCGCATATAAGGGCGATCGCGTCGTCGGGGGGCAGTTTCTCCTCCTCCACCACCGTCGGCACGAAGCCCTCGCGGCCGCTCCACGTCTCGTCGCCCTTGTCGACGGTGAGGTGGAGCGTGAGCTCGGGCGACTTCTCCCATTCCGCGAGTTCGGGTTTATACAACAACGCCCCCGGCGAGCGCGCGCCGTAGACCACCGTGAGGTCGGCGAAATCTTCGCGGTTCGCCAGCACGTACTTGATTAACGAGCGCTGCGTCGTGAAGGCGAAGCCGCCGCCGATGACGACGACGTTCTTGCCGCGCAGCTCCTCGAGAGGCCAGGTGTTGCCCAGCGGCCCCCGCAAGCCGACCGTCGCGCCGGGGGCCAGGCGGTGCAGCGCCCGCGTCACCTTGCCCTCGGTATTGAAGACGGTGAACATCAGCTCCTCGCCCTCGGTGGGGGAGGAGGCGATGCCGATGGGGGCCTCGCCGTAGCCGTAAAGAGACAACTCGGCGAACTGCCCGGGCAGGTAGTCCCACCGCGGGCCGTCTTTGAACTTGAGATAAAAGCTCTTGAGGTCCGCGGCCGTCGTCTCGACGACGACGCGCTCCAGCGTCGTCGGCTGCGGCAGCAGCGGCGTCTCGGCCAGGGGGGCGTTTTTAATCTCGGTGGCCATACTATTCCTCGGCCGCGACCAGCGTCACGGCCTCGCGGATGTCGACGTTGGCGGGGCAGGCGACGACGCACCGACCGCACCCCACGCACAGGTTCTCGCCCCAGTTGTCGTGGAAGTAGTAGAACTTGTGCAGGACGCGCTGGCGGTAGCGCTGCGCCTTGCGCTCGCGCGGGTTGTGGCCCGAGGCGTGCAGCGTGAACGGCGACTGCGTGCAGGCGTCCCAGAAGCGGACGCGCCGGCCGCGGCCGTGCTTGCCCTCGTCTACGACGTCGAAGCAGTGGCACGAGGGGCATACGAACGTGCAGGCGCCGCAGCTCACGCAGCGCGACGCGACCTCCTCCCACGCTTCGGCCTCGAAGTTCTCGTACAATTTGGGCCGCGCCGCTTCCAAATCCCAGAGGGGAGTCATCGCCTCGGCTACCTTCGCGTAGATTGCCTTCGCTTCGTCGAGTTCCTCGTCGGATGCCTCTCCGAATCTCGCCGCTTTCAGGAATTCCTCGCCCTTGGCCGAGGACGCCTCGAGCAGGAGGTCGTCGCCGGCTTCGTAGGCCACGACGTCGGCGCCCGTCGCGTCGCCCGGGCCGCCGCCCACCGAGGTGCAGAAGCACGTCGGCGCCGGTAGGCCGCAGGCCCACACGACGAGTACCGCGTTGTCGCGGCGGGCGAGGTACAGCGGGTCGCGGAAGCCGCGGTCGCGGTATACGCGGTCGACCAGCGCCAGCGCCCGGGCGTCGCAGGGCCGCACGCCGACGAGAAGGCGCTTGCCCTCCGGCGCCGGCGCGAGGCGGCCGTCGTCGTTGTCGTAGCTAAGGAACGCCTCGAGCTGGGGCAGGACGAAGCCCTTGACGCTGGCTGTCGTCAACAAGTAGCCTTCGAGGTCGACGTCGCCCCCCTGGTACGGCGCGAAGGTCCACCCCTCCGCGGCTCGAGCCGGCGCGAATACGTCGTACCCGGCGGCCTTCGCGCCCTCCAGGAGCTTGGGCAATTCGTTTCTTTTTACCTTAACGGCGGCCATCTACATAAAACCCTCGTTGGGGTCGTCAGGTTGATACGTCGCCAGCGGCGGCGAGACTTCCGCGTCTTGGCCGGCGACGTAGCCGAACTTCTCCTCCACGTCCTTGACCAG
>JAZGGY010000268.1:0-4647 GCA_036480675.1 bacterium
CGATAATGCGCCGCAGCCCGGCGGTATTGGTGGCCGACTTCTATACCGAGATCGTCGGGCGGGCGACGTACGGCGGCAAGAAGACGGCTCTCCTCGCCATCGGCTCCACGCAGACGGAGAAGTTCGACGAGATCTTCTCGTGGTGGGTGGAGGACGGCCGGATGTTGACGCAGGCCGACATCGACGCCGACCGGTACGTCGCGGTAGTGGGTTCGGCGGTGGCGGAGGCGCTGGCGCCGGAGGGACGGATAATCGGCGAGCGGATAAAGGTCAACGGCCACCGCTTCCAGGTGGTGGGCGTCTTCGGTTACAAGGGCGAGATCTTCGGCGTCTCGATGGACAACTACATCGTCGTACCGCACGGCGCCGGCCGCAAGGCGTTCGGCAAACCCGCCGACGAAATGGGGACGGGGGGCTCGGTGATTACGGTGCGGGCGAAGTCGCCCGAGCTCCTCAATACCGCCATCGACCAGGCCGAAGTGGTAATGCGGGAGCGGCGCAGGGTACCGCCCGAGGCCGACAACGACTTCGAGATCTACACCGCCGATTCGCTAATGGAAATATATAACCAGATAACGGGCGCGGCCTTCGCCGTCATGATCGGCATCTCCGCGGTGTCGCTTCTGGTGGGCGGCATCGGCATTATGAACATCATGCTGGTCTCGGTTACGGAGCGTACGCGCGAAATAGGCGTCCGCAAGGCGCTGGGCGCGCGCCGGCGCGACGTCATGGCGCAGTTCATCGCCGAGGCCACCGTCATCTCGCTCACCGGCGGCATAATCGGCATCGTCATCGGCGTAATCATCGGCGAAGGGGTGAGCCTGCTGACGAAGGTACTGTCGGACTCCGGCGCGCCGGTGCCGTTCCTACCGGCGGCGATTAAAGTATGGTCGGTCTCCCTGGGTTTCCTGTTTTCGCTGGCGGTGGGCCTCTTCTTCGGTATCTACCCGGCGAACAAGGCGGCGAAGTTGAATCCCATCGAGGCGCTGCGCTACGAATAAAGAGGCGAGGTTTTCTATGAGGAATACAACGGTGAAGGTTTACGCGTGTCTGTTGACCGTCGGCCTCGTGGCCGCGAGTTTCGCCGCGGAGGATGAGATAATTAAGACGCCGGCCGGCCTCGAGATCGAACCCGTGACGGCGACGTGCGAAGAGGTCCTCGCGCCCAACGTCGTGCGCGTCAGGGTCCTGGGCGAGTGCGCCCTGATAGGCGTCCAACCCGTCGGGAAGAAAGCCCCCTATTACGGCGAGGCGCTGTCGTTCGTTCGGGAGCGGGTTGCGGGTCGCGAGGTCCGCGTCGAGGTTTGCCCCAATATCCCGGCGAACGAGAAGGGGCAAAACCGCGCCGTCATTTACTATCGCCGCGACGGCAAGTGGTGGAACCTCAACGTCGAGCTTATAAGCGCGGGGCTGGCGAAAGTCGCCGACGTCCCGTCCTGTCACGTACCGACGAAGTCCTGGCTCACGTACCAGAAAGAGGCGCGCGACGGGCGGCGCGGGATGTGGACGGACCTTCCGGTCCCCAAGCCGTCCACGAGCGAGGGGCCCGACGTCTCCGACTTCGAGTGATGGCCGACGCGCGCGACTTCCGAGCCAGGCTGCGCGAGATAGCTCGCGCCCGGGCGCGCGGCGACCGCCCCCCCCAACCCGAGCCCCCCGCCGACAGCGTCGTCGCCGTAGGCCAATTGTGGCCCGCATCGCGAGGGGAGGGTTTTTGGCGCTGCCGGCCCGAGTGGCCGGAGGGCTACCCGCCCCCGGAAATCCCCCAGACCTTTATCGGTACCTTCGCGGCCTTCGACGTGGAGTCGCTGGGCCGCACGCCCAAGCCGCTCTTCCTTGTCGGCTTCGGCCGTATATCGGCGGACGGCGTCGCGTTCGAGCAATACCTTGCCGGCCATCCCGACGAGGAGGGGGCGGTGCTGCAGGCTACGGCTCGAGCCCTCGCCGAAGCGGACGTCCTCCTCTCCTACAACGGCCGTACCTTCGACCTCCCCATAATCCGCGACCGCCTTCGCTGGTGGCGGCTGCCGTACGAGGAGCCGCGCCGCCACGTCGATTTGTTATGGCTCGTACGCAAGCATTACAAGGAGCGCCTAGGTATGCCCGCCTGCGGCCTGACCGACGCCGAGCGGTACGTCCTCGGCGTCCGAAGGCCGGCGGACATCCACTCCTCGCAGGTTCCCGAACTTTACGAGCGCTTCGTGAAGGTGGGCGACGCGCGGCCGCTCGAGCCCGTACTCCGGCACAACCTCTACGACCTGGCGGCGACTGCGTTGTTGTACTTGAAAATGTATAATGAAATACCCGACGTGTTAGACGCGTCGGGGGACATTAGCAACGCTGAGACTGACGATTTGTTTTAATTATTTTCTCGCCGCCACCTCTCCGCCAGCTCTACGAACGCCTCCTCGCTCCGCTTCATATTGTCCCGCCATAAGCCCTTGGCCAACACGACCTGCCGGTTGGCCTCCCGCGCGCGCTCGCGCCGGGCCGGGGCGTGCGCGGCCTCGATTATTCCCCGGGCCAGCGCGGCCGCGTCGTCCAGCGGGACGGCCAGGCCCGCGGCGCCGGCGTCGAGCCACTGCCGCGTCGCCGGTATGTCCGCCACCACCGGGAAGCAGCCCGCCGCCAGCCCCTCGAGCAGCGATATGTTCGCGCCGTCGGAGCGCGACGTCGTCACGAAGATGTCGGCGTCGCGCAGCTGCGCCGCCACCTCCGCGAGCGGCACCGACCCGAGGGAAGATACGCGCCCGGCCAGGCCCATCTCGCGCACCCGCGCCTCCACTTCGGGACGCAGGGCGCCGTCGCTCAGGAAGACGAGGCGAGCGCGCGGCAGCGTCTCGAAGACGGCCGGCAACGCCGCGAGCAGCTGCTCGAAGTTGTACACCGGCTTGAAGTGGCGGGTGTGGATGAGGACGACTTCGTCGGCCGGCCGGGGAGGGCGCTCGGTCATCGTGAAAACGTCCGCGTCCACGCCGAAGTGGTTGACGACTACCCTGGCCCGGTCGCCGCCCAGCGCGACGATGCGCGCCGTCATGTGGTCCGCCATCGACGTGACGAGGTCGGCGCGCTTGAGGACGAACTGGATGCGCTTGCGGTGCAGCCACGACCAGTCCGGCTCGAGCAGGACGTCGGTGCCCCAGGCCGACGCCGCCACCGGCCTTACGCCGCACAGTATCCCCAGCGGCCCGTACGAACCGAGCTCCTGCGCCGAGACGACGTCCGGGTTTATGGCGCGGGCGAGCTTGCGGACCGTCGGCAAGTGCGCGAGGTATTTGACCATGAAGGCCCGCGGCAGCCGACTTTCAATAAAATAGGTTTTCCCCGGGACCGGCGGCCCCTCCTCGAAAGTGATAAGGTGACACTCGTGGCCCGCCTCGTGAAAGTACTCCACCCAGCGGTGGGTATGATTCACGGCGCGGTTCGATAGGAAGAGTATCCTCATTTAAATATGCCGCACGACGGGCACATCTCGGCCAGGATGCACGCGCCGCACGCGGGCCGCCGCGCCGCGCAAACGTCGCGGCCGTGTCGTATGAGGTTGAGGTGCAGGCCGCGCGCTTTGCCCGGCGGGCAGCGTTCGTCCCAGAATTTGTGAGCCGCGGCCGCGGTCGCCTTGGCCGGGATGAAGCCGAGGCGCTTCGTCAACCTCAAGACGTGCGTGTCCACCGGGAAGACGTCCCGGTCGAACGAGAAGAGCAGGACGACGCGCGCCGTCTTGGCGCCGACGCCGGACAGGCTCTCAAGCCACGCCAACGCCTCGCCGTCGGCCATCTTCTTTAAAAAAGACAGGTCGGTGCTGCCGCGCCGCTTGAGAACTTCGCGGGTTATGTCTTTCAGGTAGCGCGCCTTGACGCGCTCCAGGCCGCCGAGGCGGATGCGCGAGGCGATGGTCCGGACGTCCGCCGTCGCGAGGTCCTCGAGCCGCGGGAACCGTTCTTTCAACGACGCGTACGTCCGCGCGCTGTTCACGTCGGTCGTGTTTTGGCTCAAGACCGTTTGCACCAGCTCGTCGAAGGGAGGGCGGCGCCGCCGGCAGGGCGTGCCGTACGCCGCGGCCAGCCGGCGTGCTACCGCGGCGACCCGGCGTTTCGTTTCGGCGCGTTGTGAGGCCACGCGCGCATAATAACATAACCGCCGTTCGCCGCCAACGCTCTCCGCCCGCCGGGTAAATTTAACTTTCGCCCGCTGCCGACCGTTGTTAATATGCAAGCCGTTATGTTCGCCTCCCGACGCCCTCCGGCCGCGGCCTTTATTATCGCCCTGTTCTTCGTCTCCGGCGCCGCGGGCCTGGTGTACGAGGTCGTCTGGATGCAGATGCTGGCGGTGACGCTGGGCGGGACGGCGCCGGCGGTAGCCGCGGTGCTGGCGGCGTTCATGGGCGGCCTGGCCCTCGGCAGCGCGCTGGGAGGCCGGGCGGTGGACCGGTTCGGCAAGCCGCTTTTGTGGTACGCCGGCCTGGAGTTATTCGTCGGCCTGTACGCGTTCGCGTTCCCCTTTATTTACCAGGCGGCGGACGGCCTGTACTTCGCCGCGTACGAGCCGGGCGCGGCCGGCGCGCTGCACCTCTTGCGTTTCGGCGTCGCGTGTTTGCTGCTGCTGGCGCCGACGGCGGCGATGGGCGCGACGACGCCGGCGGTGGTCGCG
>JAZGGY010000269.1:0-5247 GCA_036480675.1 bacterium
CCCCACCGAGTTCGTCACGGTCCGCTTCGGCAACGTCCTCGGCTCCCGCGGCAGCGTCATCACGCTCTTCAAGAAGCAGATCGCCCAAGGCGGGCCGGTGACCGTAACTCACCGCGACATGACGCGCTACTTCATGACGGTGTACGAGGCCGTACAGCTCCTCATCCAGGCGTCGGCCATCGGCCAAAACGGCGAGATAATGATCCTCGACATGGGCAAGCCGGTCCGCATCGTCGACCTGGCGTACGACCTCATACGCCTTTCGGGATACGTCCCCGAGAAAGATATTTCGCTCGAGTTCATCGGGATAAAACCCGGCGAGCGGTTGAGCGAGGACCTCTTCGCCTCGTACGAGGACCTGAAGGAGACCCCCATCGACGAGATCATGATGGCCATCCCGCCGCCCATAAAAGCCAAGGCCGACGCGGTAACGCCTAAAATCCGGCAATTGGAGGAAGCCGCGGCGGCGATGGACCGCGAATTGACGGCGAAGCTTTTGAGCGAGCTCGTCCCCTCCTACAACCCCGAAGCCGCGCCCACCACCGAACTCGGCTAGGCGCGGGAATTCCCCCGAATTAAAAAAGCCGGCCCGCGTGGGCCGGCTTTCTTCTACGTTATAATTTTACGGTTTAGCGAATAACCGCCAACTTGCCGCTCTCGTTCATATCGTCGCTCGTCACGCGGTAAATGTACACGCCGGAGGCAACGGCCTCGCCGTTATCCGATACAACCGGCCAATCGTAATACATCATTTCGGCGGTGTGATAGTAAGAGAAGGTCCGGTGGCCCGAGAGGTCGTAGACCTCTATCGTACAAAGGCCGACAAGGCCGTCGAAGCGGATGTGGCCGCCGCCCGAACCGGCTTTATAGGGGTTGGGATAGACCGCGAACGCCGCCGGCCCGCCGGGGGGCGCGGGCTCGGCTACGCCGGCCATGCCGTATACGCGGGCGAGGTGCGCGACCGTACCGGTGGCGGCGCGCGAGCAATCGACTTCGAATTTCATGCTCAGTTTGTCGACGGTATCCTGGGTAGTATGATAGTAGGGGTACTCGAGAACGCCGCCGGGGCCCGTTTCGCCCTCGATCAGGAATATAGCGTCGTACCCGACGTTCCAGAAGGAGGCGTGGTCCGAGCCGCCGGCGCGCGGGTCCACGACGAGGTCGAAGATGTGGTCGACTTTATATATGCGGCCGACGTCGATCAGGTATTCGCCCAGCCACTTCGACGCGTCGTTGACGAAATCGGACGTATCGTCGCGCTTGCCCTTCTCCTCGTCGTAGGCCACCATGTCGAGGTTGACGACGCCGACTATCTTCTCCTTGTTTTCGGCCGCTCTCCCGGCATAATGCGCACTCCCCAGCAGACCTTGTTCTTCGCCGGCCCACACGATGAAGCGAAGGGTACGCTCGAAGTCGAGGCCGGCGAGGGCGCGCGCCCCCGCCAGCGTGGCCGCGGTGCCGGAGCCGTTATCCTCCGCGCCGGGCGCGCTCTGTAGCGGCCTCTCGGACGTGCAATCCATATGGCCGCATATAATGACGATCTCGTCCGGACTAACCTTGCCCTTCTTCTCGGCGACGACGTTCGACCACTTCTCGTCGTCGAAACTACCCAGCAGCGAATCGAAAGAACCGCCGCCGTCCGCGGTCCGGTACAGCGCCGTGGCGCCGGCCAACATACCGAAAGCACCCGCGGTGAAGTCGCAACCCTGGAAGCTTTCCGGCCCGACCTTTTTATATTTCCAGTTGGTGCCGCCGTCGTCGGTATACAGAAACGCGCCGTCCCATCCGACGACGTACCCGCGTCGGGCGTCGCCGAAGCGAACGTCGGTGAAGTACGCGTAAGCGGGCTCGGTCAGGTTCACGCGGGTCCAGGTCGTGCCGCCGTCGGTGGTGTGGAGCAGCATCTTCGACCAACCGCTACACCACGCCTCGTCGGCGCTCACGGCGTAGATGCCGTATAGCCTGGTGACGGTGTTGCTAATCTGATTCGTCCACGTCCGGCCGTCCTCGGTGCGGAGTATGACGCCCTCCCGACCGCACGCCCAGCCGTGCGTCGCGTCGGCCATGGCGACGTCGTACAACCGTTGGTTCGTGGGCGTGGTCTGCCTGGTCCACGACGCCCCGCCGTTCGACGTTTTAAATATCCGGCCGCCGTCCGCGGCGATCCAACCGTTTTGCGCGTTGACGAAGTTTACGCCGAAGAGATAACTATCGAACGGAACGCGCTGCGCGGCCCACGTCGCGCCGCCGTTCGTAGTCTTAAGACACGTCCCGCCGGCTCCCACGGTATAGCCGACGCTCTCGTTTACGAATTGGATGCTCCATAGGAACCCCTTGGCCGGGCCATCCTGCTTTTTCCACGTGTTGCCGCGGTTCTTGGTGTGGTAGATGGTGCCGCCGTCGGTAACGATCCAGGTTTTACGGCCGTCGGTCGGCGTCGAGACGGCGTCGAAATCGACGGCGAAGAACTCGTCGTACGACGTCTCGTACCCCAGGTCGTCGAAGAAATCGTACGCCCAGGCCGCGGCGTCGGCGTACCCCTCGGCGTACGAGAACCGGGTTTTAAAATCCTGGAGCGTCAAGAGGTAGTCTTTAACTTCTTTGCGGGTAACGGTTTTGAGCGCCGCGTCGACGTTGGCGTCGTACGCGGGGGGCGGTTCCTCGCCGGCGTCGCGGAGCAGCGCCCGCGTCGTCGGCAACAGGCGCATAAGTTGAACCCGCAAGCCGGCCAAACTCAAATCCGCCTCGCGACCGCGCGTCGCGGCCAGGAGGTAAACGTCGTCGCCCAAGGGGGTCACGTCGCCGTAGGCGTCCGCACGAGTCGCCTCGCCCGGCGAGTACTCCCGCAATATATAGTACGTCGACGTCTCCGGGTCGTCGTGCCAAACGCGGTAAGGCCCGAGACTCGGCAGCGCCCGCCGGTCCGCCAGGTAGAAGTACCCCGCCGGCGTCTCCGCCAAGTACCAAATACCCGCCTCGGCGGAAGGCTCGACGAGTCTGGGACTGCTGACCAGCAACTCGCCCGGAAGAACCGCCCAGGCGCATGCGGCGCACGTCAATATTAATAGCGCGAAAGACTTCATTTCATCTCCTCAGTCGGTTTTTAATTCGAGATGTTAACACCCGCGGCCGGCCTTGTCAAGAACGTCCGGCCGGAGCCGCCGGCTTTCCTGTTTATATTACCCTTTAATTATGTTAGCTTGGCCTCCCTCGACGGGAATTTTCGCCGTACCGCTCAAGCAAACTTCTCAGCATCACCCCTGGACCAGGACTACGAAAGGAGACACATCAAATGCCGCGGATTGCTACAATAACGTTGACAGCCGCTTTCGTCGCCTTCCTCGCGTTAGCGGGTTGCGGCGTGAGGGAGAAGGCAGCCGAAGCGGCCGAAACGGTCGGCGAACCGCCTGCTTCGACCGCCGCACCGTACGAGGCCGAGGCCGAAACCGGCGCCGAGGCCGAGGCCGAAACCGCCGCCGAGGTCGAAGCGCCCGGCAAAGTACTCTTGGAGACGCGGTGCACGGTTTGCCACAACCTCGAGCGCGTCCAAAAGAAAAACGCGGACCGGGCCGGTTGGGAAAAAATCGTCGACCATATGATTAATAAAGGCGCCAAATTGGACGATGCCGAGCGCGAAGCGGTAATGGAATACCTCACCGCGACGTACGGCAAATAATATTTAGTCAAGCTCCCACGCCCACTCGTTCCGACTGCCGGGAGTAAATATCTTGGCAAGGAATTATCTAGTCCCATCTCTAAGCGTTGCCGCGGCGGGGCTCGTCGCCGCGTGCGCGGTTTGCGGCCGGACCCCTCCGCCTAACGACGCCGCTCCTCTAACGGCGGGTACGGCGGCGGTCGCGGCGGAGGATTGGGGACACGGCCTGCCGCTCGAGAAGATAAAGCTCCCGCCCGGTTTCCGGATCGACGTTTACGCCTACGACGTACCGGGTGCCCGCTCGCTGGCGATGGGTGAAAGGGGTACCCTATTCGTCGGTACGCGCGAAAAAGGCAAAGTATACGCCATATCCGACCGGGACCGCGACGGCCGCGCCGAAGACGTCGCGACGATCGCCGAAGGGCTAAATAACCCCAACGGCGTCGCGTTCCGGGACGGCGCGCTGTACGTCGCCGAAATCCACCGCGTAATCAGGTTCGACGACGTCGAAAACCGATTGCAAAACCCGCCCGCGCCGGCGGTGGTCAACGATACCTTCCCGCGAGACGAGCATCACGGTTGGAAGTTCATCCGCTTCGGCCCGGACGGAAAATTGTACGTCCCGGTGGGGGCGCCGTGCAACGTATGTGAACGGGACGACGAACGCTACGCGTCGATTATGCGCATGAACGCGGACGGCTCCGAACTCGAGGTATTCGCCCGCGGCGTGCGCAACACCGTCGGTTTCGACTGGCACCCCCGGACGGGCGAGCTGTGGTTTACGGACAACGGCCGCGATTGGATGGGAGACGATACGCCGCCCGACGAGCTCAACCGGGCGCCGGAGGCCGGCCTGCACTTCGGCTTCCCGTACATCCACGGGACAGACATCCTCGACCCGAAGTACGGCAAGAAGGGAAAGCCCCCGAGGTTTACGCCGCCGGCCAGGGAGCTCGGGCCCCACGTGGCCTCTTTAGGAATGCGTTTTTACGGCGGCAAGACGTTCCCGCCCGCATATCGCGGCCGGATATTCATAGCCGAGCACGGCTCCTGGAACCGGACGACGCCCATCGGCTACCGCGTAACGCTGATCCGCTTGGACGGTAATCGCGCGATCTCGTACGAGGTGTTCGCAGAAGGCTGGTTGCAGGGGCGCAAGGCCTGGGGCCGACCCGTCGACGTACTCGTTATGCGCGACGGCGCGCTTCTCGTATCGGACGACAAAGCGGGCGCTATTTATCGAATTACGTATGAAAGCTAGTTCCGCCGCCCATACGAAAGGCACGGGGACCTGCCCCGTACCTTTTTTTTGCCAACGGGCGTTCCTAAACGCGGCTACGCCCCGCCTTTTAGCACTCGACGACCCTGCGGCCCGCTACCCTTTTCTCTTCGCGCGCTTAACGTACTCGCGCACTATCTCCGTCCGCGTCGCTTCGTTGGCGCGCAATAAATGCGACAACGCGCTATTGACGATGAGCGATTTGGACAGCGCAGCGTCGGCGCAATAGCGGTCGAGTTTGTCGTTAATGCCCAGTTCGAGCCGCAACGTAACGGATTTGGTTTGCGCTCCTCCCATAAAACCCCCTCTTTCA
>JAZGGY010000270.1:0-6540 GCA_036480675.1 bacterium
TCGGCAAAGGCCGCTACGTCCGTACCCGGCTCATCCACCGAAATGCTCAATACCGCGACGTCGCCGGCGTGGTCGCGGGCGAAGGCTATTATATCCGGTATTTCGTATTGGCACGGCGGACACCACGTCGCCCAAATATTCAATACGACGGGTTTGCCCTTAAAATCCGCCAGGCGGTATTCCCGGCCGTAGATATCGGTCAACGTAAAATCGGGCGCGGCCTGGCCCGGCTTAACCGTCATATTCGCGATTTCTTCTTCGGCCGCCCGCTTCTCGGCCCGCGCGAGTAAATCCTCGAACTCCTCGTCGCCCTGCAGCAACGCCAGGTCCTCGTCGCCGCGGGCGTATCGTATGAAAAGGGGCTCCGCGTCCAGGCTGGCCCGCAAACAGTCGAGCGACTTCCCGGCGTCCCCCAGGCGCGCGTACGAACACGCCATATTGTAGAAAACCCCCGGGTACTGGAGGCGTTCCGAGGGTTCGACGTTCCGCATGGCCTCCTCGTACGAGCGGACGGCCATCTCGAAGTCGGGCGGCTCCTCCTCCAAGAATTCGCCGCCCAAGGCGAAATAGACGTCCGCCGGCTCGAATTTCGCCGCGGCGGCCTTCACGAGTTCCGTATACCGCTCCTCCTCGCCGGCGCGATACGCCCCCCGCGCCGCCTTCACCATATCGTCCAACGAGGCCGTCGCCAGCTCGAGCTCTTCCTCGGCGCCGAACGCCGCCGTGCCTAACGCGGCCACCGCCAGGGCGGTAAAAATTACATTTCTCATTTCGCCTTCCTTTACGTCGCGGAAAGATAACACAACGACGCCCGGGCCGCAAGTACGACCAGTTCGTCGCGATGTCGCTCGGCCTTACGCACCGCGTCCCGTAGCGCCGGCGCGCGGTAATAACGGAAGCGGCGGCCTTTAAGGCCGCCGCTACTTTCGACGCGGATAATACGTTACCCCTCGATCTTGAGCTTGCCGGTCTTCTTGGCCCAGCGTTCGCCGAGTACGAAGCACGCGAAGCCGACCGGTATCAGGACCACGCCCGAAATTACGAGTATGAGGAGCTCGCTGCCGACGTCGGCCAGACCCACGCCGTCTATAACGGCGGCCCGCATCGCCCGCAGCGTATACGTCGCCGGCGAGACCACCGAGAACGGCCTGAGCCACGACGGCAGCACGCTCACGTCGTAGTAGACACCGGACACCAGCAGGATGGACGCCTGGAAGATGTGGGTGGCCTGCGAGCCGCGCTCCCGCGAAAGCAGCGGCAACACGGCGCACGCGAGCCCCAACCCCAAAAACGGCAGGCTCGAGACAACGAGCACGACCGCCGCCGTCAGGAGGTTGGCGCCCGCCAGGCTTATGCCGAAGAACAGCGCGCACGCCAGAAGCTGCACCGCGGCGCGCCCCAGGCCGTACGTTATGGCGTAGAGGGCGTTGCCCATCAGCTGCGTGAACCGCTTCACCGGCGCCATAAACGTATACTCCAGCGTCCCCTCCCAACGCTCCCAGGCGATGCACTCGGCGACCTCGTGGAAGAGGATGGAGAGGTAGCCCCACAGGACCGCGCCTATCACCAGGAACAGCACGAGCCGCTGGTCGCCGGTCCCGACGCCGATGAGGCCGATGGTCAGCGCGCTCACGACGGTGTAGGTGAGGAACACCGCCTCCCAGCCGGCGTAGCGCTTTACCAGCATAAAGTTGCGCTCGGCGAAGCCGATGCTGCACCAGATTTCCCTTAACGCTCGAACCTTGATAGTCATATCGTTCCGCTCCAACCGGCGCGCTAGGCGCCGTTTTCGTCGCCGAGCCACTCGGCACCGGTGAATTTTAAGAAGGCGTCCTCCAGCGTCGTGCCGGTTCCCCCGGCGCGCGCCGTCAACTCCGCCGGCGTCCCGATGGTGACGATCCGGCCCTCGTGGAGTATGCCGACGCGGTCGCAGAGGCGCTCGGCTTCCTCCATATCGTGCGTGGTCAAGAGAACCGTCGTCCCCTCCTCTTCCCGCATTTCGCGGATGACGCGCTGCACTTCGCGCTTGGAGCGCGGGTCGAGGCCCGTCGTCGGCTCGTCCAACAACAACAGCGCCGGCGCCGTCATCAGCGCCCGGGCGGCCGCCACCTTCTGGCGCTCGCCGCGCGACAGGCTCTTTATCTGGTCGCTCAGGCGCTTGGGGTCGAAGCCAATGCGCGTGAGCAGGGCGTCGTAGCGCTCGCGCGCCAGGCGGGGGCTCAGGCCGTAAAGGCGGGCGGCGTAGCGCAGGTTCTCCGAGCCCGAGAGGACTTTAAAGAACGCCGCGTCCACCGCGACGCGGTTGATGAGCTCGCGCACCCGCGCCGGATTCCCCTCGACGTCGACGCCGAAGACCTCGACCCGGCCCTCGTCGGGCATGAGAAGGGTCGAGACTATCCGTATGAGCGTCGACTTGCCGGAGCCGTTCATGCCGATGAGGCCGAAGATCTCGCCCTTCTCGACGGCGAACGTCACCGCGGCGAGCGCGGCGAACTTAGGCCGCCGCCGCCAGAAGCCGCGGCGCTTGCCCTCCGGCTGCGGGAAGCGCTTCGTCAGCGCTTCCACCTTCAGCGCCGGCCTGCCGTCGTTCATGGCGTCCGCCAGAAATCCGTCCAATTCGCGCTCGATTTCGACGCGTTCGTAGGTCCCGGCCGCCATCTGCAACCCTTCTTTCTCGTCTCGGGTTGGCGCTATATTCCTGCCGTTCATGTTATCCTATCTCCGTGGTGGAGTAGCTGCCGTTAAAAATAAAAATCGAAAACCCACCGAGTTCGGTCGGTGGGTTGGCGTAACCGTTGAGCGCAAATACTATATTCTCAATGGGTTACACCTCGCCACCGGGCAACGGGCACAATAACCCACCCGGAAAGATTATTTCCCTCCCGCGTTAAACGGGGAAGGAGTTCCGGGTGGTATGCCGTTGTATCG
This sequence comes from bacterium, assembly GCA_036480675.1. Classification (GTDB taxonomy): domain Bacteria; phylum RBG-13-66-14; class B26-G2; order WVWN01; family WVWN01; genus WVWN01. The sequence goes on from JAZGGY010000270.1 coordinate 2,929, forward strand.
TTCATCATCTGGAATACTTCCTCTCAGCTTGCTTGGCAGTATTTATAACACAAAACTTTAGAAAGTCAAGTCTTTTTTGACGGCGTCCCGGCCTCTTTTAAAACGTCCGTTCCTGCCTACTGTAAAGTTCTATCTCGGGGATGTCGATAAGCCGTACCTGGAACCAATAGATGACTTCCTCGCGTTCTAACGAAATGCGCACCTCCGCCTCCCAGCGGTGGAGGTTGCGGTAGGCGCGGTAGTGCTCGCTGATGACTTCCCCCTCCGCGATGTCGTAGTACGCGTCGTAGCCGAGGCGCCACTTCTTGGTAAGGTCGAACGAGACGGCGCCCTTCAACGTGTGGAGGTCGAAGCCCCCCTCGGACCAGCTGTAGTCGTGGGTGAACGAGAAGTTCCAACCCTGGCCCATCCCCTCGCCGGCGTCGTACCGCCGGCCCGTTATGGTGTCGATGCTGTAGACGTTGGGGTCGAGGTTCTCGTCCTCCGGAACGCGCGGCCTCCCGTAGGGGTCGGCGGCCTCGCGCCACGACTGGTCGAGCTCATCCTCCTCCCGCGCCAACGGGCCGGTCGTAAACGATATCGTCGTCGTGGCGTCGAGGTCGAGGAGGGAGAAGTCGTACATGTCGTTGGTTAGCTGGAGCCGGTGGGACAGGAAATACCAATCGCGGAAGTTGGGCGTTACCTCTATGGAGTTGACGAGGTCGCTGAAAGGCCGCTCCCCCGGGGAACTGAGCGGCCCCAGGTTATAGGTGGTGGTGGTATCCCACGTCGCCAGGTTGACCACCTTCCCCGACGTTGAGGCCTTGCGCAGCCGCGGGATGGACTCGCCGCGCGGCCGACGCGCGCCGGTTCGCTCCGGCCGGTAGACGTCTTCCCACGAGCGCGCCCGACCCTTCGCCGCGGCCTCCGCTTCTTCCTCCTCCTCCTCTTCCTCCGGGAACTTGACGTCGAACGATTGGCGCAGCGCGAGCGAGAGCGAGCTCTGCTCGGGGTAGACCGCGCCGCCGGTGACCATCCACGACTGGTCGATGTCCGGCCGGTAGTAGTGCGTAACGGTGGGGTTGACGATGTGGCGGAAGACGGTATCGCCGCGTTCGAAGATGCCGTAGACCTTGGTCGAAGCGCTCGCCGTGGTGTCCCAGGTGCCGAGGAAGCGATGTTTGCGGCCGAACTTGTCGCGGTCGAACCAGTAGCCGTGGCCGGCGACGCCGGGGTCCAACCTCAAGTAGCGGAAGAGCGTGAGTGGTCGCGACGCCGATACGTCGGCCGCCCCCTCCTTGAGTACGGAGCCCGCCTCCTCGAAATCGTAGTAGTTTACCCAGCTCGTGTTGTACTGGTAGTAGAAGCGCGTCTCGGCCAGCTCCTGGCGCGTGGCGTAGAAGTTTACGCGGGGGAAAGGGTCCCTCGTCCGCTGGATGGTGCCGCCGTACGGCTCGGTCTCGTGGGGCGGCACGGCGAAGAGCGTCCCCGGCTGCGGCGAGCCTTCATCTGCCTCCTCGGTCTTCTCCTTGGTGAACCGCGCGTCGACCGAGAGCTGGTAGTCGGTCCAGTTCTGGGAGAAGTTGGCGAACGACTCGAGGCGCTGTTCGGTCCTTATTTCGAAATCTTCGTCGAACTCGTCGTCGTACGCGGTGCTGTTGCGGAGGTCGAGGCGCAGCAGCGCCGCGGCGTTGTCGGTGAAGTCCTGGCGGTGGGAGGAATAAATCTTCCACCACTCGACCGCCTTATCGCGCTCCCGCATGTGGCTGGCGTAGAAGTTGTTTACGGTGGACCGGCTGCCGTAGAGGTATACCAGGTTCGCGCCCTTGCGCCATCCTCTTAAAGCGTTATAGTCTAATAAGAAAGTAGCGTCGGAGAAGTCATTGATGACCCAATAGAAACCGCTATTAACCGTAAGCTTATCTTGTTTAGAATAACGAATGTACGGCGGCAATAAGCCGGAGTGGCGGTCCTCGCGGAGGGAGAAGAAATAGAAAGGGGCCGCGGCCACCGGCACCTCGCCCATGAAGAGTACCGCGGGTCGCGCCACCACTTTGTCTTCCACGTAGACTTTGAGTTTGGGCGACCAGAAGCGGTAGTGCGGCTGGCCCAGGTCGCAGGTGGTAAACGAACCGCGTTGAGCGGCGAGGGTCTTCTCCTCTATCTTCTTTATGCGGCGGCCGCGGTAGTAGCCCTCGGCCGAATCGGCGTCGCCCCGCAATATGACGCCCTTCCCGGTCTCGAGGTCGTACGACATCCGCACGCCCATCATGGTTTGGGTGGGGTCGGTCAGCTCGCAATACCCGTCCGCGACGAGGAGGTCGCGGCCCGAGAAGAACCGCACCCGGTCCGCGGTCAGCGTCATTTCGCCGTACGAGACGCGCGCGTCGCGGTAGAGCGACACCGTGTCCTCCTTGATCAAGTATTCTATCCACCCCGCCTCCTCGTCCACCACGAAGCGTACTTCGTCCGGCGCGAGCGGCGGCTCCTCCAGCTCGGCCCGCGCCTCCGCCGCCGTCACGGCTTCGAGCGGCGCCGTAAGGCCGCGCTCCGCCCTCACCTTCGCCACCCACGCCGCGGCCTCCTCCCCCTCCACCGAAAACTCCTCGTCGCCGGTGAGCGCGAAGTACTTAAAAAAATCGCCCACGTCCCCCTCGTCAGGGTCTTCGAGGACGGTGGCGCCGACCGGCGTGGACGCGAGTGCCAGCGAGATAAAAACCGACCAGAGCGTTGTAAAGTTTTTGCTCAACGTCTACGACCCGCGCGTAAAAGCTCTCCGCGTCGAACTCACTCCACCGCCGACAACACTCTTCCCCACCGTACGTGTCGCCAGAACTGGTACCATTTCGTTTGGCGGACGTCCTCGCCGTCCTTCAAAATCTCGCCGCCGGCGTCGCAAATGTAATCGGCGCGCCGGGGCCTTTCGCCGTCCTCGGTCCCGGCCAGCCGCGTCCGGTAAAGGCGCGAGACGCGCGAGCGGTGTTTGGGGCAGTTGCCCGGGGCCCGCGACCAGTATACGAGCGCCGCCCGGCCCTTTAAAAGCCGGCGCGGCACGAAACCCCAATGCCGGCTGTCGCGGCTCTCGGCGCGGTTGTCTCCCATGACGAAGTACTCGTCCGGGGGGACTTTGAACGGCCCGAACTCGTAGGACGCCGAGTCGTACGGGGACGGCTCGCGCAGCGGTTCGCCGTCCACGTACACGTACCCCCCTTTCCCCAACACGACGTCGCCGGGAACGCCTATGATGCGTTTCACGTAGTCGCGCCGCGGGACCCGGCGGCGGTGGACGACAAGCTCGTACGTCTCGCGAAACCACTTGCCGACCGTCATCTCGTTGTCCTGGTGGGGGTATTTAAAGACGACGACGTCGCCGCGCGCCGGCGCCCGGAAACGATAACTCACCTTCTCCACCACTATGTAGTCGCCCACCAAAAGGGTGCGTTTCATGGAACCCGAAGGTATCTTGAAAGCCTGAATGACGAAAGCGCGCAGCACGAACGCCACGACGACGGCGATGAGTATCGCCTCCGCGTACTCGCGCCCCGCCGGCTTCCTCGCCGGGGACCGGAGTCGGCGTTTAGGCTCCAGCCCTTCGCTTTCGGAAACCCGTTCTTGCTCGCTCGACGTCATTTG
>JAZGGY010000271.1:0-17757 GCA_036480675.1 bacterium
GAGGAGGCGCAGGGCGAAGGCGACGCGGCGGAGAAAGCCGGCGACGAGGTTAAGGAAGAATGAAGTTGGGCGAACTCAAACCGGCGTCCGGCTCGAGGAAAGGTCGGAAGCGCATAGGCCGCGGGCCGGCCTCCGGCCGCGGTAAGACGAGCGGTCGGGGCCATAAAGGCCAGAAGGCCCGGGCCGGCTCGAAAACGCGCCCCGGCTTTGAGGGCGGCCAGATGCCGCTCCAACGCCGCTTGCCGAAGAGGGGTTTTACAAACGTTTACAACGAAAAGAAAGCCGCGACGGCGTCCGTGAACGTCGGCGGGCTGGCTCGCTTCGGCGACGGCGCGACCATAGATCTGAATTTCTTGAAAGAACGCAAGGCCGTGAAGGAGAAGGGGATTCGCTACCTGAGGGTCCTGGGCGGCGGCGAGTTGAACGCCGCGCTCACGGTGCGGGCCCATTACTTTACGCCCCAGGCGCGGGCCAAGATCGAGGGCGCCGGCGGCAAGGCCGAGGCGGAATAATTTGTTCGACGTAATAAAAAGGTTCTTTACCAACTTAAGAAACATCTTCAAGATCCCGGAGCTGCGCCGGAAGGTCTTGATCACGTTGGCGCTGATCCTGGTGTATAGGATAGGCCGCTTCATCCCGGTGCCCGGCGTCAACGCCGACGTGCTGACCTCTTTCTTCGCGGCGCAAAAGGGAACGCTCTTCGGCCTGTTCGACCTCTTCTCCGGCGGCAACCTCACCCGGGCCACGGTGTTCGCGCTCGGCATAATGCCCTACATCTCGAGCTCGATCATCTTCCAGCTCCTCGTCACGGTTATCCCGTACCTAGAGAAGCTCTCCAAGGAGGGGGATGCGGGCCGCAAGAAGATAACCCAGTATACCCGCTACGGCACCATCGTGCTCGCGGTCGTCCAGGGCTCCGCCATCAGCTTTTGGCTCGAGGGTTTGAACCCGGGCGGCATCCCTGTCGTGGCGTCGCCGGGCTGGGGCTTCCGGTTGATGACCATCCTGACGTTGGCCGCCGGCACAGCCTTCATCATGTGGCTCGGCGAGAAAATAACCGAGTTCGGCGTGGGCAACGGCATATCGCTCATCATCTTCGCCGGCATAGTCGCGGCGATGCCCGGCGGGACGGCCAAAACCATAAACAACTTGATCCACGGCGAGATGGACGTCGTTACGCTCATCATCATCCTGGCCATAATGGTCGCCGTAGTCATGGCCGTGGTTTACATGCAGCAGGCGCAGCGGCGAATTCGCGTCCAGTACGCCAAGCGGATAGTGGGCCGGAAGGTGTACGGCGGCCAATCTACCCATATACCCATCAGGGTCAACACCGCGGGCGTCATTCCGGTCATCTTCGCCAGCTCCATAATAATGTTCCCGCAGACCATCCTGATGTTCGCGGGGGGCCGGGGGGGAATTGTCGAGCAGGTGGCCCAAATGCTGGTGCCGGGGCAGTGGTTGTACGTCGTCGACAACGTCGTAATGATCGTATTCTTCACGTATTTTTATACCGCCGTCGTCCTCAATCCGCAGGACATGGCGGAGAACATGAAGAAGTACGGCGGTTTTATTCCGGGCATACGGCCCGGCAAGAACACTGCCCAGTACATAGACCGAATCATAACGCGCATAACGCTTGTGGGAGGCTTCTTCTTGGCGGCCATCGACACCCTGCCGACGGTGCTTATCACTTTTATGAAGGTGCCCTTCTACTTCGGCGGGACCGGCCTTCTGATCGTCGTGGGCGTGGCGCTCGACACCATGCGCCAGATCGAGTCCCACCTCCTCATGCGCCACTACGACGGCTTCGTCAAGAAGGGGCGAATTCGGGGCCGGGTTTAGAGCTCGCATGCGGCTTGTCCTGATAGGGCCGCCGGGCGCCGGTAAAGGCACCATAGCGGAGAAGTTGGCGGCAAATCACGGCCTCGCGCACCTCTCGACCGGCGACATGTTGCGCGACGCCATAGGACGGGGGACGCCGTTGGGGGCGAAGGCCAAAGAATACGTCGAGACCGGTAGGCTCGTTCCGCAGGAGGTCTTGGGCGAGGTCGTGGCCGAAAAGGTGCGCCAGCTTGACGGATTCGTACTGGACGGCTACCCTCGGTCGCTCGAGCAAGCCGAGTTTTTAGCGGCCCTGGAGGGCGTCGACGTAGACGCGGTGATTTACGTCGCCGTCGGCGAGGAAGAGGCCGTCGAGAGGTTGCGGGGGCGGCGGGTGTGCGCGAAGTGCGGCACCGTCACCCACGCCGAGGCCGCCGAAACTTGCGGGAATTGTGGCTCCGGCGACCTCGTTGCCCGGGCCGACGACCGGCCGGATACGCTCAAGAAGCGGTACGGGGTTTACATGCGCGAGACGGAGCCGGTCATCGAGTACTATCAGGGCCGCGGCGTTTTGCGCGAAGTGGACGCGACGGGGAGTCGGGAAGAGGTTCTGGCTCGGGTGGAAGCGGCGATCGGGTCTATCGCAGCCTGCGGCGATGATAAACGTTAAGTCCGCGGGGGAGGTAGAGGTGATGGCCCGGGCCGCGGCGATAGTGGTGGACGCGATGAGGGAAGCTCGCCGCCGCGCGGAACCGGGAAGCAATACCGCGGCCTTGGACCACGCCGTACGAAAGACGATTGAGGATGCGGGGGCGAAGCCGGCGTTCCTGGGGTACATGGGTTTCCCCGCTTCGTCTTGCATCTCGTTGAACGCCGAGGTCGTCCACGGCATACCTTCGCCGGACAGGATTTTAGTGGAGGGGGACGTGGTGTCGGTGGACGTGGGCGTGTTGTTGGAGGGTTATTACGCCGACGCGGCGTTTACGGTGGCTTTGGGAGACGCGGCGTCCGAGTTGTTGGCGTGCGGCCGGAAGTGTTTGGAGAACGCCGTGGAGCGGTGCCGGGCCGTTAACCGTTTGGGCGACGTCTCGCACTCCATCGAAAAGACGGCCCGGGAGGGTGGCTTCGACGTCGTGCGAGAGTACGTGGGACACGGCATCGGGACGAAGATGCACGAGGAACCCCAGGTGCCGAATTACGGTCTGCCCGGGCGTGGGCCGAGGTTGGTCTCCGGTATGGCGCTGGCGCTCGAGCCTATGGTAGTGACGGGCGATTGGCGGACCAAGGTTAGCGGGGACAAGTGGACCGTCGTTACCCAGGACGGCGGCCTCTCGGCGCACTTCGAACACACGGTAGTGATAACCGACGACGAACCGAGAGTGTTGACACGGGGTTGGGAAGAGTTCGTCTAAAGGACTAAGACGGCTGTTTTGGTGAAGGAACGAACCATACAGGTAGAAGGGGTCGTCGTCGAGCCGCTCCCCAACGCGATGTTTCGGGTGAAGCTGGACAACGGCCACGTTCTCCTAGCGCACGTATGCGGGCGCATGCGGATGCATTTCGTCCGCATACTACCGGGCGACCGCGTCAAGGTCGAGCTCACGCCCTACGACCCCAACCGCGGCCGCATTACGTGGCGATATAAGTAGCGGCCGCCGTCGAGGTGGCGACGATGAAAGTAAGACCTTCGGTAAAAAAAATCTGCAAGAAGTGCAAGATAATAAAAAGGCGCGGCGTCGTTCGCGTACTTTGCGAAAACCCCCGGCACAAACAGCGCCAGGGGTAGGAAGCGCCTTTTAAGGGAGAAGTGCACCCATGGCACGTATAGCCGGCGTTGACTTGAACCGCGCGAAGCGCATCGAGGCCGCGCTGCCGTATATCTTCGGCATCGGCCCCACGACCGCGCGCGCTATCCTGGCGAAGGCCAACGTAAACCCCGATACCAGAGTCAAGGATTTGACGGACGCCGAGGTGGCGCGTCTGCGCGGGGTCATTGAAGAGGGGCATAAGGTCGAGGGCGCGCTCCGCGCCGAGGCGGCGGCCAACATCAAGAGGTTGATCGCTATAAACAGCTACCGCGGCCTCCGCCATAAGAAAGGCTTGCCCGCCCGAGGCCAGCGCACGAAAACCAACGCCCGGACCCGCAAGGGCCCGCGCAAGACGGTCGGGCGGAAGCGGAAGAAGAAGTAGCCTCGCCCGCGGTTAATAACAAGAGGTGATAGGCCTTGGCCAAGGTTAAAAAGAAGACTAAGAGGAAAGTCAAGCGGACGGTTGCGGAAGGCATCGTCTACATCAAGTCCTCTTTCAATAATACCCTTATAACCATCGCCGACAAGGACGGGAACGTCGTCGCCTGGGGTTCGGGCGGTTTGGTCGGCTTCAAGGGGTCCCGTAAGTCTACGCCGTTCGCGGCCCAGATCTCCGCCGACCAGGCGGCGAAGCGGGCCGTGGCTATGGGCTTGAAGGAGGTCGAGGTGCAGGTAGTGGGGCCGGGTTCGGGGCGCGAGTCGGCGGTGCGCGCCATCCAGGCCTCCGGCCTCCGCGTGACCGGCGTCCGCGACCGCACCAAAATTCCGCACAACGGCTGCCGGCCCAGAAAGCGGCGTCGGGTATGACGCCGCGTTGCGAGGTTTCGTAAGATATGGCTAAGTATCGTGGCCCGAGTTGTCGAATCTGCCGTCGCGAAGGGGCGAAGCTCTTTCTCAAGGGCGAGCGCTGCTTCGCGCGCGGCAAGTGCCCGGTGGACAAGCCGGTTAACCCGCGCAACTACCCGCCCGGGCAACACGGTTTGAGGCGCCGATTCCGGATATCCGACTACGGCGTGCGGCTCCGCGAGAAGCAGAAGCTGCGCCGCACGTACGGCCTTTTGGAAAACCAGTTCCGGAAGTACTTCCGCCTGGCGGTCCGGCGCAAAGGCGTAACGGGTGAGAACCTCCTGCAGCTGCTGGAGATGCGTCTGGACAGCGTCGCGTACCGGCTGGGGTTCGTTTCCGCCCGGGGGACGGCGCGGCAGCTTGTGCGGCACGGTTTCTTCACCGTAAACGGCCGACGGGTGAACGTCCCCTCGTATCAGGTCAAGGTGGGCGACGTCGTAGCCACCGTCGAAAAAGGTCTGCAGATCGAGCCCATCAAGTACGGCTTGGAATATAATAGTGGGAAGTTATTGCCGGAATGGTTGGAATTTGACCCGAAGAAGGCCGAAGGGCGGGTAGTCTCGCTGCCGACGCGCGAGCAGATCCCCGTCCCTGTCGACGAGCACCTGGTCGTCGAGTTCTATTCCCGCGTATAGCGGCACTTTCAACGATCGTGACGAGCAAAGGAGTGGGACTGGCCCATGAAGGCTGACGCATTTCAGATGCCGCGTGGGGTCAAGTTCGAACCCGAGGGGGCAAAAGGCTCGTGGGGTAAGTACGTTATCGAGCCCCTCGAGCAAGGGTTCGGCTTGACGCTGGGAAACGCCGTCAGGCGCGTCCTACTTTCGGCCATCGAAGGTACGGCCATCACGTCCGTCAAGATGGACGGCGTGCTGCACGAGTACTCAACGATCCCGAACGTCTACGAGGACACTACCGAGATCATAATGAACCTCCGGGGGCTGATACTGCGCCTCGAGGCCTCCCGACCCAAGACCATCTACCTCGACGTCGAAGGCGAGGGCGAGGTCACCGGCCACGACATCATCGCCGACCCGGACGTCAAGATTATCAACCCCGCCCAGAAGATAGCGACGTTGGCCGAGGGCGGCCGCCTGAAGATGGAAATGGAAGTGAGCCGGGGACGCGGCTACGTTCCGGTGGAACGCTTGCCCGACGAGGAACGGCCCTTGGGAGCTATACCCATCGACGCCGTCTACACCCCGGTGCGTAAGGTGAAGTACGCCGTCGAGGAGACGCGCGTGGGCCAGCGGACCGACTACGACCGCCTGGTGGTCGAGGTTTGGACCGACGGCAGCATAACCGCCAACCAGGCCCTCGACGCGGCGGCGAGAGTTTTACAATCCCACGTCGAGTTATTAGTCGATTTCGAGACCAAGCGGCCGCCGGAGCAGGCGCGGGAGGACGAGGAGCGTGCTCGCCTAAAAGAACTCCTCTCCCGCAACGTTAACGAGCTCGAGCTCTCGGTGCGGGCCGTGAATTGCCTGGAAATGGGCGATATCAAGACTATTCGCGACCTGGTCGCCAAGACCGACGCCGAAATGCTCAAGTACCGCAACTTCGGCCGCAAATCGCTCAACGAAATCAAGGAAGTGCTGACCGGGATGGGCCTTACGTTGGGGATGGACGTCTCCGACGTCGACGGAGATTAACCATGCGTCACCGCAAGTATAAGAGAAAGTTCTCACGGACGCCGTCCCACCGGCGCGCGATGATGTCCAACCTCGTTCGGTCGCTGTTTATTTACGAACAGATAAATACGACCGAGGCCAAGGCTAAGGCCGTCAAGGCCCTGGCCGACCGGCTTATCGCCCGCGCCGGCGAGGACACCGTTCACGCCCGGCGTTTGGTCGCGCGGTTTGTCCGCGACCGCAACCTGATATGGAAGCTCTTCCACGAGATAGCCCCCATCGCCGAGGGCGATGGCGGCGGCTTCGTTCGCATAGTCAAGACCGATACCCGCCACGGCGACAGCGCCCCTATGGCCCTCGTCGAGCTGGTCAACAAGACCAAACGCTACTACGACCGGCGCAAGGCCGAGGACGATGCCCGGAAGGCCAAGAAGGAGGAGGCCCTTCAGGCAGCGGAAAAGGCGCGCGAGGCGGCCCAGGTCTCGGGCGGCGGTCCCGTTACCGAGTGACGCCTCGCCCGGGACCAAGACCTGGCCTTCTAGGCCGGGTTTTTTTATCGGCGGCGGGGCCTAATCGTGCGGCAAAACGTGTTTATGTCGGCGTCCACGGCGTTATCGTAAAAAACTCTTGACGAAATCGGTCTCATATATTATTAATAATAGTTATCATTAACATATAGGAGCGAGGATTGGAGAAGCCCGAAAAATTGAAGATGACGGTGCAGCGACGGGTCATCCTGGAGGAGATCAGAAACGCCGGGACCCACCCCTCGACCGACGAGTTGTACTTGGCGGTACGCCGACGCCTCCCCGACATCAGCATGGCCACCGTTTACCGCAACCTCGAGACGCTCGCCGAGCACGGCTTGATTCGGCGGCTGTGGGAGGTGGGCGCGCCGCGGCGGTACGACGGCGAGCTGCGCGACCATTACCACGTCATGTGCGAGCAGTGTAACCGCGTCGACGACTTGTCGTTGGAAGCGGTGGACGGCTTTCTGGATGAGGTGCGGAGAGTATCCGACTACGACGTGCAGGGCTACCGTCTTGGATTCTACGGCCTGTGCCCGGACTGCCGGCGCGGAGCGCCCGACCGGCGCCCGGCCGCGTGACCGCCTCCCGATAAAAGCTGTGGCGACCGGAACTAAGGATTACGGGCATTCACACGGCGCGTTAAACGCAGGGGGTTCGACATGGGTGGAATAAAAGGGACCCGGACGGAGAAGAATTTGCTCACGGCCTTCGCGGGGGAATCGCAGGCGCGGAACCGCTACACCTATTTCGCCAGCCGGGCCCGCAAGGACGGCTTTGAGCAGATCGCCGCAGTCTTCGAGGAGACCGCCAATCAGGAGAAGGAACACGCCAAGCGGCTCTTCAAGCTGCTGGAGGGGGGCGACGTCGAGATCCAGGCGGCGTACCCGGCGGGGGTCATAGGCGCCACCGCGGCGAATTTGGAGGCCGCGGCCGGGGGCGAAAACTACGAATGGACCGACATGTATCCCTCCTTCGCCAAGGCGGCGCGCGAGGAAGGGTTCGACGAAATAGCGGATATCTTCGAAGCCATAGCGGTCGCCGAGAAGCAGCACGAGAAGCGGTACCTGGGCTTGCTCGCCAACGTCAAAGCCGGCACCTTTTTCAAGAAAGATAAGGCGGTGGTGTGGCGCTGCCGGAACTGCGGATACCTTTACGAAGGCGTGGAGGCGCCGGACCCCTGCCCGGCCTGCGACCATCCCCAGGCCCACTACGAGTTGCTATGTGAGAATTGGTAGTAGACGCGGGAGTTACCCGGTTTGAAGGGGGAAAGTTCAAGAGCGGACGACCGCGGCGCCCCTCGCGAGTTAAGCGCGTGCGGGAGCCGCGGCTTTTTTCGCCGGTATAACCGGACCGCGCGCAGCGAATTTTAAACCGCCGGCCGCAGGAGGGCCGCTATGGACGTTAAAGAAGCGATAATCGCGAGGCGAGCGTACCGTTCGCTGGCGCCGGTCGAAATCACGGAGGAGCTAATCCGCGATTTGGCCCATTGCGCCGGCCTCTCCGCCTCGTGCTTCAATAACCAGCCGTGGCGTTTTATCTTCGTCTACGAACCCGACACGCTGGCGAGTATGCGGGACGTAATGTCCAAAGGCAACGAATGGACCTTCGACGCCTCCATGATTATCGTCGTCCTCAGCAAGAAGGAATACGATTGCGTGATACGGGACCGCGAGTACTACCTCTTCGACGTCGGCATGGCGACGGCTTTCATTATATTGCGCGCCACGGAGTTGGGCCTCGTCGCGCACCCCATCGCCGGCTACAGTCCCCGCAAGACGAGGGAGGTCCTGGGCATACCGGAGGATATGGACGTCGTGACGCTGGTGAACGTGGGCCGGCACGCCGACGCCATAAGTCCGGTTCTCTCGGAGCAACAGGTCGAGGCGGAGCGGGAGCGGCCCGAGCGGTTGCCACTCGAAGAGATCGCGTACTTCAACCGCTATCCCGCCGACGAACGATAACGCCGTATGCGCGCGGCGACCTTTTTTATTTATTCTGTCATGGTGCTCGGATTGACGACCCTGGCTGCCGACGCGCCCCCCGGCGCGCGGCCTCCCAACCGGCTGGCGAACGAGAAGAGCCCGTACCTCCTCGCGCACGCGTACGACCCGGTGGACTGGTATCCCTGGGGCGAGGAGGCGTTCGCCCGGGCGCGGGCCGACGACAAGCCCATCTTCCTCTCCATCGGCTATTCCACCTGCCATTGGTGCCACGTGATGCAGCGCGAGTCCTTCCAGGACGAGGAGGTGGCCGCGCTCCTCAACGAGCATTTCGTCTGCGTCAAGGTGGACCGCGAGGAGCGGCCCGACGTCGACCACGTTTACATGACGGCGTGCCAACTGATGACCGGGGGCGGCGGCTGGCCCCTCACTATTATCATGACTCCCGACGGCCGGCCCTTCTTCGCCGGCACCTATTTTCCCAGAGAGGCGCGCTTCGGCCGGGTGGGCATGCTTGAGCTCGTCCCCCGCATCGCCGAGCTGTGGGAGACGGAGCGCGAAGGACTTCTGGCCACGTCCGCCGAGGTCGTCGGCCTGCTCGAGCGTATGTCGTTCGATTCCGGCGGCGCCGAGCTGGACGAGGCCACGCTGGCCGCCGCTTTCGAGCAGCTCCGCGAAAATTTCGACGAGCGACACGGCGGCTTCGGCGACGCGCCCAAGTTCCCGACGCCGCATAATTACTATTTCCTACTGCGTCGCTGGCTTCGGACCGGCGACGAGCGCGCCCTCGAGATGGTAGAGCAATCGCTTAGGGCCATGCGGCGCGGCGGCGTCTTCGACCACGTCGGCTTCGGCTTTCACCGCTACGCGACCGACGCCGCGTGGCGCGTCCCCCACTTCGAGAAGATGCTATACGACCAGGCGCTCCTGGCGACGGCGTACGTCGAGGCGTACCAAGCCACGGGCGACCGGCGATACGAGGAAGTCGCGGGCGAGGTCTTCACGTACGTCCTGCGCGACATGACCTCGCCGGAGGGCGCCTTCTACGCCGCCGAAGACGCCGACAGCGAGGGCGTCGAGGGGAAGTTCTACCTCTGGACCGAGGGCGAAATCAAGGAAGCTTTGGCCGACGACGAGGCGCGATTAATAATTGACGTCTTCAACGTCGAGGCCGAGGGCAATTTCGCCGAAGCGGCCGCCGGCGGGCCGAACGGCGCCAACGTGCTCTATATGGACCGGCCTCTTTCGGAAGTCGCGGCCGAGCGCGGCGTCGTGGAGGACGAGCTCCGAGGCCGCCTCGAGGCGGCCCGGGAGAAATTATTCCGGGTGAGGGAAGGCCGCGTGCGGCCGCGCCGCGACGACAAAATATTGACGGATTGGAACGGCCTTATGATCGCCGCGCTGGCGAAGGGGGCCCGGGCGTTCGACGAGCCGGCGTACGCCGACGCCGCGGCGCGCGCCGTGGATTTCATTCTGGCGAACGTGCGCGACGGCGACGGCCGCCTTTACCACCGCTACCGCGACGGCGAGGCCGCGGTGGCGGGCTTCCTCGACGACTACGCCTTCCTGACGTGGGGATTACTCGAGCTCTACGAGGCGACCTTCGACGTGTGGTACCTCAAGGCCGCGCTCGAGCTCGCGCGCACGACGGTGGACCTGTTTTGGGACGAGCGTAGCGGCGGTTTCTTTTACGCCGCGGCCGACGCCGAGGGTTTAATCGTCCGCAGAAAAGAGGTATACGACGGCGCCGTACCGTCGGGCAACGCCGTAGCGGCGCTTAACTTCTTGCGGTTGGCGCGGCTGACGGGGGATACCTCTTGGGAGGAAAAGGCCGCGGCTACGACGCGGGCCTTCTCGGGTGCGGTAGCTAAGGCGCCGGCCTCGTTCACCTTTATGATGGCGGCGTTGGAATTCGCGCTCGGGCCGTCGCGCGAAGTGGTGGTAGTGGGCGACCCGGCGGCCGACGACACGCAAGAGATGTTGCGCGCGCTCGGCCGGGCGTACGTTCCCGGCGCCGTCGTCGTGCTTCGGCCGGCCGGCGACGATGAACCCGAAATCGTCGAGCTCGCGGAATATACCCGGGGCCTGTCGCAAGTGGGCGGCCGGGCGACGGCCTACGTGTGCGAGCGCTTCAGCTGCCGCGCGCCGACCAACGACGTGCGCGAGATGCTCGCGTCCCTCGGCGTCGAAGGCGACCCGTCGCCCTAGGCGGCTTAAAGTTTTACCTGGAATAATTTAATCCATTTAATTATATTTAGCCGCGAAAGGAGAACGCCATGGCCGAGAGAACGGGGCTGGTAACCATGGGCGGCAACGCGGTGACGCTGGTCGGCGACGAGGTTAAGGTGGGCGACGAGGCGCCGGATTTCGTCGTCGTCGACAACGACCTGAAGCCGGTCAACTTTTCGTCCTATCGCGGGAAGATATGCGTTATCGCCGCCGTACCGTCGTTGGACACGGAAGTGTGCTCGACCGAGACGCGTCGCTTCAACGTCGAGGCCGCGGGCCTGGGCGAAGACGTCGTCATCCTCACCGTTAGCATGGACCTTCCCTTCGCGCAGAAGCGTTGGTGCGGCGCGGCGGGCGTGGACCGCGTCGTTACGTTGTCGGACTACCGCGACGCTTCGTTCGGCCTTGCGTACGGCGTGCTTATAAAAGAAGCGCGCTTGTTGGCCCGGGCCGTCTTCGTCGTAGGCCGCGACGGCGTCGTACGCTACGTCGAGCTCGTGCCCGAGCTGGGCCAGGAGCCGAATTACGAGGCGGCATTGGCCGCGGTCCGCGAGCTCGAGTAACATGGCCGGTAGCGTAGGCTGAAGGCCGCCGGCTTTGGGGGTATTTCCATGCCCGAATATCGGACCGAAAGGGACACGCTGGGCGAGGTGAAGGTACCCCGCGACGCGTATTGGGGCGCGCAGACGCAGCGCGCCGTCGAGAACTTTTCCATAAGCGGCTTGCGCCTCCCGCCGGCTTTCGTGGTGGCGCAGGCCGTTATCAAGCGCGCCGCGGCCAAGGCCAACGTCGAGCTGGGCGTGCTGGACGAGAAGGTGGGCGGGGCGCTCGTCGCCGCCGCGGAGGAGGTTATGGCGGGGCGGTGGCTCGAGCAGTTCGTCGTGGACGTATTCCAAGCCGGCGCCGGTACGTCGCAGAACATGAACGCGAACGAAGTGCTGGCCAACCGCGCCGAGGAAATTTTGGGCGGGAAGCTCGGCGAGTACGAAACGGTTCACCCCAACGACCACGCGAACATGGCCCAGTCCACCAACGACACCTTCCACGCCGCGATCCATATCTCGGCCTTCGTCGCCGTGCGCGGGCAGCTCCTGCCGGCCGCGGACGCGCTGGCCGTCGTCTTGGAGGAGAAGGCGCGCGAGTTCGACGACGTCGTGAAGTGCGGCCGCACCCACCTCCAGGACGCGGTGCCGCTGCGGCTGGGGCAGGAGTTCGGCGCGTACGCCGCGTCGGTCCGGGCCGGCCGGGCCCGCGTCGCCGCCGCGGCCGAAGAATTGCGGGACCTTTGCGTAGGCGGCACCGCCGTGGGAACGGGTTTGAACACGGCGCCGGGCTACAAGCCGTTGGTAATAAAATATATAAACGAGGCGACCGACGGCGAATTTCGGACCGCGAGTAATATCTTCGCTTGCATGCAGTCGCTGGACGCGGCGGCGGCGGCCTCCGGCGCGCTGAGGACGCTGGCGACGAGCCTCGTCAAGATCGCCGACGACTTCCGCCTGCTCTCCTCCGGGCCCCGCACCGGCCTGGGGGAGCTGAAGCTGCCCGCGGTTCAACCCGGCTCTTCGGCCATGCCCGGCAAAGTGAACCCGGTAATGGCCGAGATGCTCAATATGGTTTGCTTCCACGTAATGGGGTGCGACGCCGTCGTCGCGCACGCGGCGAGGTCGGGACAGCTCGAGATCAACGTCATGATGCCGGTGGTCGCGTACAACTTGCTCCAGGCGATCGAAATCTTATCCCGGGGGATGGAGGCGTTTGCCGAGCGGTGCGTACGCGGCGTCGAGGCCGACGCGGAGGTGTGCCGGCGGTACGCGGAGAGCAGCCCGGCGCTGGCGACGGCGCTTAGCCCGTATATCGGGTACCGTCGCGCCGCGGAGCTCGCGCAAAGAGCGCTGAAGGAAAATAAATCCGTTCGCGAGCTGGCGATGGAAGAAAAGCTGCTCGGCGACGAGGATTTGAGAAAAGTCCTGGACGTAAATAAAATGACCGAAGACCCCGACGCGGAAAAGGGCCGGTAAACGAGCGTAGAGGGGTAGGCTATGGCCGAAAGAGAGTTGACCATCCTTATCGGCGGCGAGGCGGGGCAGGGCCTGGCGACGCTGGGGCTGATTCTGTGCAAGAGTCTCGTGCGCGCCGGCTACTACGTCGTCGTGACGCAGAGCTACCAGTCGCGGATACGGGGCGGCCACAACACCTTCGCCGTCCGCGCGAGCGCGGGCGAGATCGCCGCACCGCGCGAGGCGGTGGACGTGCTGGCGGCGTTTAACGAAGAGACGGTGGGGCTGCACAGCGGCGAATTGACGCCGGCGGGAATAATAATCGCCGACGAAGCTTTCGGCGTCGAGGGCGAGGACGTTTTAGCCGTACCCTATAAGGAACTGGCGGGAGGCCGGTACCGCAACGTCGCGGCGTTGGGCGTGGTCTCCTGCCTGGTCGGCCTCGACGAGCAAGTGGTGGCGTCCGTCGTGGAGGGGTATTTCGGCAAAAAGAAAAAAGGGCTCGAGGAGAACCGGCAAGCCCTCAATAAAGCCTTCGCCTGGGCCTGGGCCCTGGAGCCGCGGTACCGTAGGCCGCTGGCGGCCGTCGAAAGGCCGGCCGAACGGTTGACGTTGAACGGCAACCAGGCCATCGCGCTGGGGGCGGTATCGGCGGGAGCGAAATTTTGCGCGTTCTATCCCATGACGCCGTCGACGTCGATACCGCTGACGCTCATCGCCCACGCCGAGGAAATGGGCCTCGTCGTGGAGCAGGCCGAGGACGAGATAGCGGCCATAAACATGGCGTTGGGGGCGTCGTACGCCGGCGCGCCGAGCATGGTGGCCACGTCCGGCGGCGGCTTCGCGTTGATGGTGGAAGGCGTGAGCCTGGCGGGGATGACGGAGACGCCGGTGGTCGTCGTCGTCGCGCAGCGGCCCGGCCCCGCTACCGGCCTGCCGACGCGCACCGAGCAGGCGGACCTCGAATTCGTCCTGCGCGCGGGGCACGGCGAGTTCCCGCGGGCGGTCTTCGCGCCGGGCGACGTAGAGGAATGCTTCCACCTCACGCGGAAAGCGTTCGAGCTCGCGCAAACGTTCCAGGGGCCGACGTTCGTGCTGACGGACCAGTTCCTCGCCGATTCTTTCCGCGCCGTCGAGTCCTTCGACGTCGACGGCCTACCGCCCGTAGGTTCGTACACGGCGCCGGCCGAGTTCGCCGAGCCGTACGCGCGCTACGCCGCGGCCGAGAGCGGCGTCTCGCCGCGGCTCTTACCGGGCATGAGCCGCAACCTGGTAGTGGTGGACAGCGACGAGCATACCGAGGACGGACACCTTACGGAGGACCTCGACGCCCGCGTACGCCAGGTGGAAAAAAGGCGCCGCAAGGAGAGCGGCATCCGGGCGGAGGTCGTGCCGCCGGTATATGAAGGTCCGGCGAAAGCGGAGGTTCTCCTCGTATCGTGGGGCTCGAGCAAGGGCGCCGTCGCGGAGGCGGCGGCCGATCTCGGAGGGAACGGCGCGAAGGCCGCGACGCTTCACTTCCCGCAGGTGTGGCCTTTAGTCCCCGAGCAATTCGTAGAACGCTTAAGGGAGGCGAAGCGGGTAGTCTGCGTCGAGGGCAACGCGACCGGCCAGCTGGCGCGACTCATTCGGGCCGAGACGGGTTTCGAAGTCGGCGAGCGCGTGAGCCGGTACGACGGCCTACCGCTCACGCCCGAATATATTTTACGCGAACTAAAGACGTGATATAAAACGGGGCGCGTCAGACTATGGTGAAATTAGAGGATTACGGAAAGTACGAGACGGCGTGGTGCCCGGGCTGCGGCAACTTCGCCATCCTCGAGGCGGTGAAGAAGGCG
Source organism: bacterium (assembly GCA_036480675.1). Classification (GTDB taxonomy): domain Bacteria; phylum RBG-13-66-14; class B26-G2; order WVWN01; family WVWN01; genus WVWN01. The sequence goes on from JAZGGY010000271.1 coordinate 14,647, forward strand.
TTGGTAGCCTCGGCGCTCGAGCCCCACCAGGTGCTCTTCGTCTCGGGCATAGGCCAGGCGGCGAAGGCGCCGCACTATCTTAACGCCAATGTTTTCAACGGCCTGCACGGCCGCTCGCTGCCCGTGGCCACCGGCGCCAAGCTCGCCAACCCGGACCTGAAAGTGATCGTCCAGAGCGGCGACGGCTGCAACTACGGCGAGGGCGGCAACCATCTGCTGGCGGCGATACGGCGCAACGTCGACGTCACGACGCTCGTCCACGACAACCTCGTCTACGGCTTGACGAAGGGCCAGGCCAGCCCCACCTCCGAGGAGGGCTTCGTGACCAAGGCGCAGCCCCACGGCCCCACCGCGGAGCCGTTCGACCCCATAGCCGTCGCCGTCGCTATGGGCGCGTCGTTCGTGGCCCGCGGCTTCTCGGGCGAGATGGACCACTTGGCCGGCCTGATCGAACAGGCCATAGCCTGGCGGGGATTCTCGCTCGTCGATATCTTACACCCGTGCGTTTCGTTCAATAAGGTGAACACCTTCGCCTGGTTCAAGAAGAGGTGTTACCCGCTGCCGGCCGACTACGACCCTACCGACTTCGACGCGGCTATGAAGGCCGCGTACGAGTGGGACGAACGCATCCCGCTGGGCGTGGTTTACCGCAAGGAGAGGGACCCGTTCGAGACGCGCTTCGCGCCGACGGCTCGAGGGCCGCTCGCCGAACAGGAAGTCGACCGAGCGGCGCTGGCGAAGGTTTTGGAAAAGTACGCGTAGCGGCGGTTTAAATCGGGCGCGGCTCGATCCGAGGGCGAAAGGATAGTGATGTTATGGCGCCGTTGAACCTGAAGAAGTACAAGATGGAGGACGTACTCCTCACGGCGATGAAGGCGGAGATGGACGCGCGAGACGTATACCGCAAGCTGGCGGCGGCCGTGCACAACGCCATGCTCAAGGACCGCCTCGAGTTCCTCGCCGCCGAGGAGGAGAAGCACCGCGGTTTCTTCGAGGCGCAGTTTCATAAAGATTTTCCCGATAAGAAAATCTGCCTGCCCGAGAAGGGAGTCGTCCCGCTCCCGGAGGTCAAGCTCGAGGGCGAGGATACGCCGCTGAGCCGGGTATTGGAGCAGGGGATGGACGCCGAGCTCGCGGCGTACGACTTCTACCGCGGCATCGCCGGCCTATATGCCGACGAGGCGACGCGAAATATGATATTCTATATCGCGTCGATGGAGATGGGCCACTATCGTCTCCTCGAGATCGAGCGCGAGAACGCCGAGCGGTTCGAGGTCTTCGAGGTATCGTGGCCCGACATTCACGTAGGGCCGTAGCGGCCTGCCGCGGCCGCGACGTTTGACTTATGTCAATGCGCGGAGGATGGCGGCGCCGTATGATGGGGACGCGGGCGTCGCCCGGGGGCGAAGATTTTTAAACGATAAAGTAACCCGGAATCGGTAACGCAATAGATTGAGAAGGGGTATCGAAATGGCCGAGAGATTACAGATCTACAAGTGCGAGCTGTGCGGTAATATCGTCGAAGTGCTGCACGGAGGCGCCGGCGAGCTGGTGTGCTGCGGCGAAGCCATGAAGCTCTACGAGGAGAACGTTACGGACGCCGCGGTGGAGAAGCACGTCCCGGTGAGCGAACCGGCCGAGCACGGCATCAAGGTAATGGTCGGCAGCGTCGCCCACCCGATGGAGGAGGAGCATTACATCGAGTGGATCGAGGTCGTCGCCGACGGCAAGGCGTACCGCGAGTTCCTGAAGCCGGGCGACGCCCCCGAGGCCACGTTCTGCGTCGACGCCGAGAACGTAACGCTCCGCGAATACTGCAACGTACACGGCTTGTGGAAAGGGTAGCGCGGCCCGGGCTTCGCGCTGAAAAGAAGAACTATCCGTAGTCGTTCGCCGGCACGTTTACCCACGGAGGTAAGGCGATGAAACTGGAGCCGACGACCCGCCTCGGGCCGTTGCTCGAGGAATATCCGTTTCTAATCGATTTCCTCGCGGGGTACGCGCCGTATTTTAAAGTGATTCGTAACCCGGTTATGCGCAAGACGGTGGCGCGCGCCGCGACGCTGGCCCAGGCCGCCAAGCTCGGCGGCGTCGAGGTCGAGAGCCTTCTCGGGGCCGTCGCGGCCGCCATCAGAGAAGAGACCGGCGAAGAGGTCAGCTTGGCGACCGAGCCGCGGGGGGCGGAAGTCACGCCCGCGGACGAGGAGGCCCGCCTTCAAACTTTAAAAGACATTATACTCGGTCTTCACGAGGGGGGCGACCCGGAAGACGCCCGGCGGCGTTTCGCGGAGGTGATCCGCGACGTCAGCCCCGCGGAGATCTCGGCGATGGAGCAGCGCTTGATGGCCGAGGGCCTCCCCCCGGACGAGGTCAAACGCCTGTGCGACGTCCACGTCCGAGTGTTTAAGGAATCGCTGGAGAGGCGCGAGGCGGCGGAGGTGGTTCCGGGGCATCCGGTGGATACCTTTCGCCGCGAGAACGAGGCCGTCGCGGCGGTCGCGGCCCGGATACGCGAAACGCTCGACGTCTTGGGCGAGCGCCCGCGGGATGACGACTTCGCCTCCCGGCGGCAGGAGCTGGAGGCGTCCTTCGCGCGCCTGGCGGAGTTCGAAAAGCACTACGTCCGCAAGGAGAACCAGCTCTTTCCTTTGCTGGAGCGGCACGACGTCTCGGGCCCCTCCCAGGTAATGTGGGCCCTCCACGACGACATACGGGCGATGCTTCGGGAAACTCGCCGGGCTTTGGCGCAAGGGGAGGCGGGGGCGTTCGTCGCGGCGGCGGACAAGCTCCTTACCGCGGTCGACGACATGATATACAAAGAGGAAAAGATCCTCTTCCCCATGGCGCTCGAGACCCTCTCTGTCGAGGAATGGCGTGAGGTGAGGCGGGGCGAGGAGGAGATCGGGTACGCGCTGGCGGAGCCCGCGGCGCCCTGGCCGCCGGAAGACGAGGGTGCCCCGGCGCCGCCGGCGCCGGGTCCGAAAGAGCGCGAGACGCTGTCCCTCGATACCGGCGCGCTCACGCCCGAACAGGTAAATTTGGTTTTGAAGCATCTGCCGGTCGACATCACCTTCGTAGACGAGGAGGATACCGTAAGGTATTATTCGGCCA
>JAZGGY010000272.1:0-2073 GCA_036480675.1 bacterium
CCTACGTGGGTCCCGGAGGCGCTGTGCCATTCCTTGTACGGTTCATCTTCCTGATACGTTGAGCGCGCGCCCTGGGCGTCGGTGCGAGTCTTCGTCACGGTGCGGTATTTGGTGGTGCTGTTCCGGCCGGTCCACGCCGAGGTCGCGTCGCAGTTGCAGACGTACAGCGGTACGTATTTGGCGGTTACTTTCGTTACGGTCGCTGCGGTGTCGGCGTCGCCGGCGGTGAAGACGCCCTTATCGAGCCATTTGGTCAAGTGCTCCAACATGTTGCTCTGAAAGATTTTGAACGTAGTAATATATTCCGGGACGTCGGCCTTGGCGACCGGCGCCGCCGCGGCCGGCAGAAGGTACGACGCGCCGCAATATTGACACACGGCCTCCGCCATCCCGGGCCGCAGGTCTATCTTGCCGCCGCAGCCGGCGCACTTCAGGCTGATGAGTTTTTCGGCGGCCTCGACCGCGAACACTTCGGCGCCGCAGCTCGCGCACTTGACGGCTTTTCCCGCGTCGGCGTCGGTGTAGGTTATAGTGGCTTCACATTTGGGGCATTTGACCTCGGGCATCGCAGCGTCTCCTTTCGACGTTGACGCCGAAAATTATCATAACGGCGGCGTCAAGTCAAAACGAAAAAGGGCACTAACAGGACGGCAGCGGTTATCTTAAAGAATTATATTGACTGTCGCAGCCTGATATATTAATAAAAGGGCGGTAAGTATTATTGGGAGTAACTACCGTTCGTGTTATCCGGCCTTGGGTTTGAAACGTGCGAACCCAAGCCTTTGAAAGTGCCAGAACCGTTGGCGCTTCAAGGAGGCTCCATGGTCTTAAAATTTAAAAAGATAATAGCCGCGACGTTGGCGGGGGCGTTCGTAGCCGGCGTAGTACTATTCGGGGTTATAGAACGGGCGCGGGCGGAGGCGGAAGATATTGCGGCGCCGCGCGTCGACGCGACGACTAAAAAGTGTATCGATTGCCATCTGGAACAAAGGATAGCCGTTGATTGGATACGCCAGTGGTCGTTGTCGGAGCACGGAGCGAAAGGCGTAGGTTGCCCCGCTTGCCACCGCGCCCAACCGACGGACGCCGATAAGTGGGAACACGAAGGTTTCCTGTTGACCCAGGTGCCGACGCCCCGCGACTGCGCGAAGTGCCACAAGCGGGAAGGCCGCGAGTTCGAGGAGTCCCACCACGCCAAGGCCGCGCAGTTTATCGGTTCGCTGGATAACTTCCTCGGCGAAGTCGTCGAGGGGGGCCCGGCGGCCAACCTGGGATGCAAACAGTGCCACGGCTCTACCGTCGAACTCGACGAGAAGGGCATCCCCGTCGCGGGCACGTGGCCGAACACGGGCATCGGACGCATAAACCCGGACGGCTCACGGGGTGCTTGTACCGCGTGCCATACCAGGCACATGTTTAGCAAACGGCAGGCCCGCGAGCCGGCTACTTGCGGCCGCTGCCACATGGGTCCCGACCACCCCCAGCTCGAGATCTACGAGGAGTCCAAGCACGGCATTAACTTCGCGGCCTATCGTAGCGAGATGGCTTTGGATGCCGACGAGTGGATCGTTGGCGAGACTTATACCGCCGCGCCCACGTGCGCTACCTGCCACATGAGCGCTACGTCGACCGTTGGCGTTACCCACGACGTCGGCGCGCGCATCGCCTGGACCTTGCGGCCCGTCGTCTCCAAGCGTTTGGAAGATTGGGAGACGAAGCGCGCGGCGATGAAGAATGTCTGTTTTGAATGCCACGGGACGACCTGGGTCGACAACTATTTCCTGATGTACGAAGACGCGATAGCGCTGTACAACGACAAATTCGGCCGCCCCGCCGCCGGGATTATGACGGCCCTCAAGGAGCGAGGCGCGATAACGGCGACGCCGTTCGACGACAAGATCGAGTGGACGTTCTTCGAGCTATGGCACCACGAGGGACGGCGCGCGCGCATGGGCGCCTCGATGATGGGGCCCGATTTCACGCAGTGGCACGGCTTCTACGAGGTCGCGAACCATTTCTACAACAGGTTTATACCCGAAGCGGAGGCGTTGAGCCCCGGCGTCGCCGACGCGG
>JAZGGY010000273.1:0-5367 GCA_036480675.1 bacterium
TCTTCCGCTTGTACGATATGTACGAGGCGGAGTGTCGGCGGCTGGCCGAGGCCGGCCTGGTTCACCCGGCGCACGATTATCTCCTGAAATGCTCCCACACGTTCAACCTGCTGGACGCGCGCGGCGCCGTCGGCGTTACCGAGCGCGCCAACTACATCGCCCGCGTCCGGACCCTCGCCCGGGCCGTCGCGGGCGCCCGGCTGAAAAAAGAGAAAGGCCGTCTCGCCGGAAATGACGACGAATAAACGCAAAGACTTTCTGCTGGAGATAGGCTGCGAGGAGCTGCCGCCCGCGGCCGTCGCCGACGCCCGGCGCGGCCTCGCGGAGCTGACGACGCAACTTCTGGCCGAGGCCCGACTGCCGGCGGCTTCGGTGTCGGCATTTGCGACGCCGCGGCGCCTGCTCGTCGTCGCCAAGGGCGTACCGGGAAGCCAACAGCCCGAGGTCAAGCGCGTCGTCGGGCCACCGAAGAGCGTCGCCTACGACGACGGGGAGCTCACCGCCGCCGGCCGGGGGTTCCTCAAAAAGTGGGACGTAGCCGAAGAAGACCTCCTCTTCGAAGAGACGGCCAAAGGCGAATACCTCGCCGCGGACGTGGCGTCGCCGGCTCGAGCCGCGCCGGAAGTCCTGGCCAAGCTGATACCCGAACTAATATCGGCGTTGCCCTTCCCCAAAACGATGCGCTGGCCTCAGGCCGGCGTGGCGTTCCCGCGACCCGTAAGGTGGCTCGTATGCCTGTACGGCGGCGAGGTTGTCGCCGCCGAATATGCGGGCCTCAAAGCCGGCAGCCAATCGTACGGCCACCGGACGATAGCGCCCGGGCCGAAAGACCTCACCGCCGTCTTCGACAAAGCCGGCTCGATAGACCTGGATAAATTTAAAGCCTTCTACGAAAAAGACCTCGGCGTCGTCGTCGACGTTGAAGGCCGGCGGCGGCGGGTCACGACCCAACTAGAGAAGATAGGCGTAGCGCCGGATTACTTCGAAAAAGCCGACTATCACGTGAAGTGGACTTTCGCGCGCGTGCTGGACGAAGTCGAGGCGCCGTCGCTCGTCGCCGGCGACTTCGACGAAAAGTATTCGTCCCTGCCGGCGGTGGTGGTGGAGGCCGCGCTGTTGAGCTACCTCCACCTGTTCCCGGTACGGAATAAAAAGGCCGAGCTCGAGCCCCGGTTCTTCGCGGTTCACAACGCGCGGCCGGAGGCCGAGGCCAACGTCCGCGCCGGCCTGGAGCGCGTGCTGGCGGCGCGCCTGGCCGACGCCGCGTACTTCTGGGAAGTCGACAAGCAGACGCCGCTTGCCGACATGGCCGCGGCGCTCGACGGCGTCGTCTTCGCCGAGGGGGCGGGCACGTTGGCCGACAAGGCGGCTCGCCTCGCGAAGTTGACCGCGGCGTTGGCCGAGCATTTGGACCTGACGGCCGAGGAGCAAGCCGACCTCGCCCGGGCCGCGGCCCTCTGCAAAGCGGACCTCACGTCGCAGATGGTCCGCGAGAAGGAGTTCGCCGACCTCCAGGGCGCGATGGGCAAACTCTACGCCGAAGCGGCGGGCGAGCCGGCCGCGGTCGCGGAAGCTATTGGCGAGCACTACCGCCCCGTCGGCGCGGACGACCAGCTCCCGGCGACGAAGCTCGGCCGGCTGCTGTCGCTCGCCGACCGGCTGGATACGCTGGTGAGCCTTTTCGCCGCCGGCCACCGCCCCACCGGCGCCAAAGACCCCTTCGGCCTACGGCGCGCGGCCATCGGCTTGTACCGGTTGCTACTCGAAGATGAAGAGGGGGACGTCGCCGCGGTGACGCTCGAGGACGCCGTGGCGCAAGCCGCGGAACTCGCGGACGGCAAAGAGGTCGCAAACGACGTCCTGGACTTCGTACTAAGCCGCCTCCGCCAGAATTTCCTGGAGCGCGGCTTCCGCGACGACATGACGGACGCTGTCCTCGCGCTGCCGGCGCGCCGGCCGGCGGACCTACTCAAACGACTGTCGGCGCTGGCGGCCCTCTACGAAGACCGGGAGGAATACATCCCCCTCGCCATCGCCTTCAAGCGGCCTATCAACATCCTGCGCCAAGGGCAAGAGAGGGACCTGGCCTGGGGCGAACTAGATGAAGGGTTGCTGGTCGAGGACGAGGAAAGGCAGCTGCTCGAGGAATACCGCGAAGCCGAGTCGGCGGTGCGGGCCGCCGTCGCGGCCGGCGACCACGACGAAGCGTTGAAGCTGCTGGCTACGATGCGGCCCACGGTGGATAAATTCTTCGACGAGGTCATGGTAATGTGCGACGACGAGCGGCTGCGTTCCAACCGGTTGGCGCTCATGCAACTGCTCGCGGATTTATTTCTCACGTTCGCCGATTTCACACGTCTACGCGGCGAAGAGGAATATGAGTAAACTCGCGCCCGCCGGCGTTGCCGCCGGGGCGCATTCCCTTTCCGAGCCGTGGTAATAATCCGGCGAAAGCCTATCCCCACGCGCGTCGTCCGGGCCGTCAGCTACGGCCTGGTCATCGCCACCCTTTTGGGGCTGGCGCTGTGGGGACTTTACAAGCACCACGTGACCCGTGCCCCGGTTTACGTCCCTCGCCCCGAGAGGGGAGAAGCGCCCAACGTCGCGGGCCTCGAGCGGCGGCTCGTCTTCGCCGCCGAGCAGGAATTGCTCGCGCCGGCCGCCTTCCCCTGGAGCCTCGCCGCCGTCTCCCGCCTGCCGCGCGCCGAGGTGAGAGGCGTTGCCGTACTTCGAACGCCCGAGGGTTCGGAGCTTCCGGAAGGGCTTCGCGGACTTCGCGACACCCTGGCCGGGGAGCTGGCGGAGCGGGTTCCAACCATCGCCCGGCCCTTTACGCTCGAGGCGTCGCCGCCGTATTTAGTGACGCCGCTCACGTTGCAGCTCGAGTTTAAATTGGACCAGGACGGCGCCACCGCCGCGGCCGCGGTGGCGGGCGCGCCGGGCGAGTTGAACGCCCCCTTCGCCGAACGGGCGGCCCACCTCGTCTTTTCGCCCACGGCGGCCGACGTAAACTTCGCCGCGACCGTCACGCTGATACCCTATCCGTACGAGCGGCTCTCGGCGACGCGCGGCGGCAAACCGATAGCCGAGGAGGAGTACCGCGCCCTCTTCCGCGCGCTGCAATACAACTCTTTCCCCCTTTACGACACCCTCCTGGCCGTATCTCCCGAGCTCATCACGGCCGAAGAGGAAACCAAAGTCTCCTTCGTCGTCGACGGCTCGGGCCGGCCGAGCGCTATCGCGTTCGAACCGCCCCCGGCCGAAGACGACGCGGCCGCGCTGGCCGCGACGCTCGCCGAAATGCACCTCCCGAAGACGCTCGCCGGCGTCGCGGTAGATTTCATAATAAGTTCCGGGTAAACGAGATGGCCAAGTGGCGACGGGAATCGACGCACCGTTGGTTGGCGACCGCTGCCGCCGCCTCGGCCGTACTCGCGGCGCTCCCTTTCCTCTCGTGCGGGCCGTGCGGTAAAAAACCTCCCGACGGCGGCCCGCCTCCAACCGCCGCCGAAGTGCCGAGCGGCCCCCTCGTCGTGACGACGTCGAAGCCGGCGTACCTGCGCTACGGCGTGGTCGAGGTCCGCGTCGCCGTCGACCGCGACGCCCTGGGGAACGTCGCCGCGGAGAATTTGCGGGGCGCGATAACCCGCAACGGCGACGCCGTAACGACGGTGGGTAAAATAAAAGAGTTGAAATGGCGCGAGCGGGAGGACGGCGTCTTCGTCGCGCGTTGGCCCGTCCCCTGGAACCCGCCGCTCGGTACGTACCGCGCCGTAGTGGTCGCCGAGACGGCCGCGGGCCCGGTAAAGGCGGCCGCGGATTTCGTCATTGCCGGCCGCAAGCCCAAGCGGCCGGCCAAGCCGCTGTGCGTGGTCACGCTCGAGTCCGACGGCAAGTGGGAGCGGCTGGCCGTGGCGTCGCCCGGCGAACATCACAACTGGAAAGCGCTGGCCGACTGGGCGGAGTTCATGGGCGCCGACGCGTTCTTCTCGCTGGTGGGCATCACGAAGGCGATGTACGCGCCGACGATGGAGGAGCCTTGGTACCGGTACAACCTCGACTTCGGGCCCAAGTTGGCCGACGAGTGTCGCGGCCGGGGCCTGAAGTTCGGTGCCTGGCTCGGCGCGTTCCTGCCCTACGGCAAGACGCAGGTCCCGCTCCCCTACAAATTCTCGCGCAACCTCGTCGAGGGGCAATTCTTCTATACGCTGCATATATCGTTGAACGACGAGCGGCGCTTTCAGCAGGTGGTCGAGCTAGCGCGCGAATTCCAGAACGACCCCCGCTACGACTACGTCGGCATCGACTACATTCGAACCGGCTTCGGCGGCTACGAGCTGGCGGACGAGTTCGTGAAAGACCTCGCCCTCGACGTCCCGGCGGACTGGGACGCGCGCTCGCTCGAGGGCAAGATGTGGTGGCTGGTGACGAAGCTGCGCAGCCGCGACGAGCGCACCATCGAGCTGTGGCAGTGGTGGCGCGCCCGCAAAGTGGCCTTGACCGTGAAGCGAATAAAAGAGGAGGCCGGCATTACGAAGCCGTTGTTCACCTTCACGCTCGGCTGGGAGATGGGCCACCAACACGGCCAGGATATATTGATGTTGAACGACGCCGGCGTGGACTACTGTATGGTAATGCTGTACGACGCGACGAAGGACGAGTTCGATTACCTCATAAAGCGTTGGCCCGAGTACCTCAACCAGGGACAGGTGAACGCCGTCCCCGGCTTAAGCGTCGACCGCTACCTCTTGCAGAACAAGTGGAACCCCGGCGTGAACCAGCCGTACGAGATGTACGACCGGTACGCGGCGGCGGTGAACGGCTTTTACGGCAGCGGCAACCTGGAGGGATTATTCTGGCACGACTTCGAGCGCGGCCTGTACTCCCGCCGCGGCGAGGAGTTCACCTGCATGGATTACGCCGTCGCCGGCGCCGCGGCCTTCACCCGCCTCCGCGAGCGGCACGGCACGATGCCGCTCAAGGTCCGCATCGACCGCGTCTTCGGCGGCCCGAGGGTAAACGTCTCGCTGGAGAACGTAGGCGAGAAGACCCTTCGCGACGTCGACGTCTCGCTGGCGGCGACGGGCGGGATAAAAACCGGCCCCGCGAGCCGCGCGACGGTAGCGTCGCTGGCGCCGGGCGAAAAGAAAAAACTCACCCTCGCCGCCGGAAGCTGGGACGTCGAGCGGCGCCACATAATAGCCGCCTACGCGGTATGGGGCGAGCAGCCCGACGAGCGCGCATTCGACGTCGCCGTCGCTACCCTCTACCGTTTGCCGAAGAAGAAACCGGAAGCCGAAGAGGAACCCGCGACTGCGGAAGGGCCCCCGGCCGAGCCGCCGGCGCCCCCGGAAGCGCCGAAGCCGA
>JAZGGY010000274.1:0-4568 GCA_036480675.1 bacterium
TTCAGGTGCGAACGCCATCGCAACGTCGGCCCGGCCTCGTAGGACCAGCAGTACTCCGACTTGAGGTTCGGGTTGCCGCCGCCGAAGCCCGTATCCGGCCAGAAGAGCTCGTCGAAGGTAGGGGCGCGAAAACCGCGCCCCGCCGACGCGCGCGCGCTCAAGTAGTCGTTAAACCGATACCTTATGCCCAAGCGCGGCGAAACGGCATCGCCGTATATCCCCGAAGAATCGTACCTAACGCCGAACACGCCGGTTAAGTCGCCGAAGCGGAGGTCTTCCTGGCCGAAAGCCGCCCACGTCGTCCCCGCGCGTTTGCCTATCGCCGTGCTGTCGGTCACATCTCTCTCGAATTCGCCGCCCAGCGCTGCCCGGTTCCAACTTAGCAGTTGGTAAAACGCCGTCGCGCGGCCGCCGCCGGCGCCGTTCTTATGGGTATCGTCGGTCGGGAAGAACGGGTCAGGATTCGAGAAGCGACGTTTTTGATTTTTATAATAAACCTGTGCGTGCCCGTACAACGCGTCGGCCCGGCCGCCGTCGAAGCCGACGTTGACGGCGCCAAAGTCGTCCTCCTGCCGCGCCAACGGCGACGGGAATAACAACGGCCCGGGAACGCCTAGCTCCGACGCGTGATACTGCCCTCGCACGTGCATCGAAGCGTTTTCGCCCGCCGCGTACGAAAATTTCAGGTGGCCCCCTTTACCCTCATAATCGTCGTTCTCCCGAAAACCGTCGGCGCTGCGATAACTACCGCCCAGCGCAACCCCCGCGGGGCCAAAAGGCGCGCCCGCGACGAGGTCCGCGCTCCTATCGTCGTACTTGCCGTACCGGGCGCCGAACGTTGCGGTCGGTTCGGCCGGGGCGCCGGCCGTAATGACGTTCACGACTCCTGCCGTCGCGTTGGCGCCATATAGAGCCGAGGACGGCCCGGCCATTACCTCGACCCTTTCAACGTCGTAAACGGTTAAGGCGTTGAAGTCAACGTCGCCACCCTGGTGGTTGTTTACGGGCTGTCCGTCCACCATGACGAGGGTTTGTTTCGCAAAACCTCCCCTCGTCGACAACGTCGTATTGGCACCCGGACCGCCGTACTCGCGTACGTAGACGCCTTCGGCCCGTACGAGCCCTTCCGCCAAATTCTCGGCCGCCAGGAGTCGAAGCTCTTCCGCCGTCACCGTGGTTACGCCGAAAGGAACCTCTGATTCACGCGCCGGCTCGCCAATGGCCGTTATTACTATCGGGTCGCCGGGGAAAATATCCTCCTCGTCGATTTCGACGCCGCCGGCGCTACCCGCCAGTATCCCACACGACGCCGCCAACCCGACTACACTTAGAATACGCAACGCATCCATCACCTGATCTCCTCCTACGGTCGTAATTCCGGGAAAATGAACTTTCTGCCTTCTACAGTTCGCGTTTTAACGACACAGCCGTAAACCTTCGACAACGCGCCTTCCACGAATACGCTCTCCGCAACGCCGTCGGCCTCGACCTTGCCCTCCGCTAGCAGAAGGACGCGGGGGAAATACGCCGCGGCCATATTTAGGTCGTGGAGAACGGCGACTACCGTCAAACCCTCGCGGGCGTTAAGGCGTTTCAGTAACGAAAATATTTGGACTTGGTGCGATACGTCGAGGTGGGCCGTGGGCTCGTCCAAAAAGATTAAAGCCGGTTCCTGGGCAAGGGCCCGCGCGAGCACCGCCCTTTGAAACTCGCCGCCGGAAAGTTGACTCACCGGCCGGTTCGCCAGGTCCGCGACGCCGGTGAGCTCGAGGGCCTCGGCCACCACGTCGCGGTCGTGGCCTGTTGGGCGCTTGATAGGCCCCAACCTCGCGTACCGGGCAAGCATAGCCAGCTCGGCCACCGTATACGGCAAGTTCACTTCGCTATATTGCGGCAAGAATGCCGCCAGTCGCGCTACGTCTCGCCGGCCGTACCAGCTTATATCCCGCCCCGCCAACCTGATGTCGCCCCGATCAGGCTTTAAGTAACCCGACAACAGCCGCAGCAACGTACTCTTGCCGGCGCCGTTCGGGCCGACGACGGCGACCATCTCGCCCGCGGCCGCGGCGAAGCTAACGCCCTTCACCGCCGGGCCCGTAGGCCAGGAGAAGTATACGTCCAATGCTTCGACCAGAGGCGCAGCCAAATCAATATCCCTTCTTCCGTAATATCGCCAGGAAATACGGCGCCCCGATCAAAGCCGTGAAAACCCCTACCGGGACGATGGGCATATTGAAATAATCCGCCGTTACCCGTACGAGCGTATCGCCGACGGCCACCAAGGCCGCCCCACCTAACGCCGCCGCGGCCAAAAGCGGCAGGTGGCGCGGACCGATCACGCGGCGCAGCGCGTGCGGTACGACGATGCCGACGAAGCCGATGGGTCCGGCCAAAGCGACCACCGATGCCGTGGCGAGAGCCGCGCAAACCAAGATCAGCAACTTGAACTTTTCTACGGAAAGGCCTAAATGGAACGCGCTCTCCTCGCCGAGCGCGATGAGGTCCAACGGCCGCGCAAGCAATAGCAGTACGGCCCCGCATAAGACGACGACGGCCGCGGTGAAACCGACCTTTACGGGTGTAATGTCGGGGCTGGCCAGGTCGCCCATCAGCCACAGGAAAACGGCGTGTTGGTCTCGAGCCGGCACGACTGCCATGACCAACAAAATCAACGACGTAAAAAACGCACCCACCATCACGCCCGCGAGAAGGAGCGCGTGCACGGAGAGTATGCCGGCGGCCCGGGCCACGACGAATCCCGCCATTACGGCCGTAAGGGCGCCGGCGAAGGCGAGGACGTTAACCGCTGAAAACGCCGCCAAGCCCCCGCTAAGGCCCAGCACCGTGGCCACCGCGGCGCCGAAGCCGCCCCCGGCGGCTATCCCTAAAATATAAGGACCCGCCAGCGGGTTGCGGAGCACCGCCTGAAGCGACGTCCCGGCCATCGCCAACGCGACGCCGACGCAAAGAGCCGCGCCCAACCTCGTCAAACGGACTACGGTAATCGCGTACTCGTCCGCCGGAAGGACGCCCCCCGCGAATAGCTTCACGACCGCATGCGCCGACGCGGCGGGCCCGAGCCCCGGACCCATCACCGCCGATGCGGCGCACACCGCAAATAAGCCGCAGCCGAGGGCGACGAACGTCGTAACCTTACGGTTCACCAATACTCTCCCCTTCAACATGTGGGAGGTAAAATAGTTCGTGAAGCAACGCCACTCCCTGCGCCAATCGGGGGCCGGCGCGCAAAATCAAATCCGGGTTGACTTCGTGGATCCTATTGTCTCTAACGGCGGCTATCCGGCGCCAACCTGTCCGGCGCCGGACGTCCCCGGCCTTCACCGCGTCGTGGCAAAGGATTATTACCTCCGGGTCACGAGCGATGACCGCTTCCGCTTCGATGCGCGAGTATGGTCGCGGCAGCCCCGCGCCGACGTTAACGCCGCCGGCAAGCAACACGGCGTCGTGCACGAACGAACCCTCGGCGACCGTCATCAGCGGCTCCGGACATATCTCGAAGTAGACCCGCGGCCTATCTCCTACGGGTATTTTCTCTACCGCCGAAGCCACGGCCAGTAACTTAGCATTGAACGCGGCGACGAGTTCGGCCGCTTTCCGCTCCTCCCCCACAATGGCGCCGACGGCTGCGACGTTACGCTTCACGCTCGTTATGTCGGGGGCCAGGAAAGCTATGGTCGGTACGCCCAGGCGCTCGAGCTGGGCGACGACCCGTTTTTGCTCGTGGCCCGTCGCGATTACCAGGTCCGGCTCGAGCGCCGCGACCCGTTCCAAAGATACGTTTGAGAAATCACCCACCGACGGCAACTCGCGCGCCGCCGCCGGCCAATCGCAGCCCCGCACGACGCCGACGACGCGGCCGCCGGCGCCGAGAGCGAAAAGGACCTCGGTTATTTCGGGCGACGTACAGATTATGCGGCGCGGCTCGGCGGGAATGTCGACGTTGCGGCCGAGGTCGTCTCGAAACGACCTCGTCTCCTCTGTTACCTGTCGCGGCGCAGGCCTGCCGCAGGCCGTCAAGACCACGACGACACCTACCGCAACTAGAAACGTTCGGTATCCCTTTTCGACCATAAAAAAAGCCGGCCCGACGGCCGGCGCGATTACTTAACGTATCCTGTCGCCCTACCCGTCGTAGGGGTCTACCCGGCTTTTGCCGGGGACAAGCAACCTGAGGCCACGTTTCCTGGCTCGCGGGTTATCCTACCGGCCGGCGCCTTCCCGGTTTCCCAGTGGCATAATTGCCGGCTTTCGTTACCGCTTACAGTGGCGGGGCCGCGGCGGCTTTTCACCGCCTTCCATACACCCCAGGCCGATTTTCAATTGTAGACGCCTTGCCACCTTGGCTCGGCGCTCTCTCTTCCCGAAGCAGTATATAAAACGGCCCGGCCGGTGTCAAGGGTTTTATAGGGTAGGCTCCAGGGCCGGGCCGGCCCCACCGATTTACAATATTAAAAGGCCCCGTCTTCGCGACGGGGCCTAGCTGTCGTCGCAGGTTCTTATTAGGGGACTATCACCATCTTCTTGGTGGCTACGTCGGAACCGGCACT
>JAZGGY010000275.1:0-5494 GCA_036480675.1 bacterium
GCCGTTGGCCGGCGACGAGGCGCCGTTCGACTCGGCAAGCAACGCCTGCCCCAGGAAGCCGCCGGCTACCAGCGACAGCGCGGCCGCCGCGGCCGCCGCCGCCGGCACGAGTACCCGCCCGGGCCAATTCCTACGCCGTCCCTCGGCGGCCAAACGCTTAAGCCGGGGCGCGAAGTACGGGTCCGCCTCCGCCCCTTCCAACGACTCGAGGGCTTCCGACACGACCTCGAGGCGGGACAGCTCTTCCCGGCAGGCCTCACAATGGGTAAGATGTTCCCCTATCGCCGCCGCGTCCTCTTCGGACAGCTCGCCGTCTACGTACGCTGAAAGCTTTTTTTCGTCTACGCAAGTCATTTCGGTACCTTTCATCTATTTAGACAACCGTACGGCGTAAAACTTGCGCGTGCCCCGGCCCGCCGGCGACGCAGCTCACTCGTACCTTATCGCGTCTATGGGGTTGAGGCCCGAAGCCTTCCGGGCCGGGTAAATGCCGAATATTATCCCAACCGCCGCGGAGAAGCCGACGCCCAAAACGACGGTCCACCACGGCGCCGCGGCTTGCAGCGGCGTAATCGCGGATACGAACGCGCCCGCCGCCAGCCCCAGGACGATGCCTATGACGCCGCCTACGGACGCAAGCGCTACCGCCTCCGAGAGGAACTGCACCGTAATGTCGGCGTCGCTCGCGCCCACGGCCTTGCGGATACCTATCTCCCGCGTGCGCTCGGCCACCGACACCAGCATAATGTTCATGATGCCGATGCCTCCCACGAGAAGGGAGATGCCCGCTACGCCCACCATCACCAACCACAGCACGGACCTGATAGTGTTCAAGGACGAGAGCATCGACTCCTGGGTATTAAGGCCGAAGTCGTTATCTTCGTAATACCGAAGGCCGTGCCGGAGGCGCAGAAGCTCCTCGACGTCCGCCACCGCGGTTTCGACGGGGACTTCCTCTTCGGGTAAAACCTCGATTCTTATACCGCGGAATACGGCGGCGCGGCCTTCGGGAAGCGAATAATATTTAACGTAGGTTTCGACGGGGATGAAAATTTGGTTGTCCTGGGGATGGCCGAACGAGGCGCCTTTTTCTTCCAATACGCCGACGACGACGTACCGGTGACCGTCCGCCTCGAGTTTTTGGTTTAGCGGGCTCTCTTCCGCCCCGAAGAGGTTGTCGGCGACGTAGGAGCCGATGACGCATACCATATTTCGGTGTCGTTGATCGTAGGCCGTGACGAAGCGCCCCTCGGAAACAACCCAATTACCCGTGAGGTCGCCGCCCTCCCCGATACCGGTGAGGATGCATTCGTCCGCCTCGTAAATTCCCCGCGTGAGGGTACCCAAATCCCGGTGGATGTTGGGGACCGCCGCCCGGACCGTAGCGAGTTCGGAAATGGCGGCCGTGTCCTCCACCGTAAGGTCCGGCCTTTTACTGATCTCTTCGAAATTCCTGTGCCGGCGCAACCCTATTTCCAGCTCCATTTTCTGGACGTAGATGGTCTTGGTTCCCAACGACGAGAACTCCTGGTCGATGGTACGGTCGAGCCCTTTCAGCAAAGCCACGATGGCGATTATGGTGGTCACGCCGATAATTATCCCCAACGCCGTCAGGAAGGAACGCATTTTGTTGTAGCGCATAGACGCAACCGCGCGCGCGGACACCGTCAGGAAGTTCATACCACCCTCCCGTCGTGCAGCGTGATTACGCGCCGGGCGTGCCGGGCGACGCTGTCTTCGTGCGTCACCACGACCAGCGTCCTCCCCATTTCGTTGAGGGAGTCCAGCAACCGCATCAAACCTTCTTCGCTTTTGGAGTCGAGGTTCCCGGTAGGTTCGTCGGCCAGGATAATCGCCGGGTCGTTAGCCAGCGCCCGGGCGATGGCCACCCGCTGCACTTCGCCCCCCGAGAGTTCGTTGGGTTTGTGGTGGCCCCGGTCCGACAGCCCCACCTTGGCCAGCAGGTCCGCCACCACTTCCCGCCGTCGCTCCGCCGAAGCGCCGGCGTACAAAAGCGGCAGCTCCACGTTCTCGGCCGCGGTGAGCCGGGGGAGCAAATTAAATTGCTGGAATACGAAGCCCACCTCCCGGCACCGTACCTCCGCCAACCGTTTTCCGGCGTATTGGGATACCTCCCGGCCGCGAAGTAAATAGGAACCCGCCGTCGGCGTATCGAGGCATCCCAGGATATGCATGAGCGTGGACTTGCCCGAGCCGGAAGGGCCCATGACGGCTACGTATTCGCCGGCGTCGAGCCGCAAATCGACGTCGTCGAGCGCCCGCACGGCGACGTGTCCCGTATCGTAAACCTTCGACACGCCGGCCAGTTCGATGATGCGCTCTACCCGGGGTGACGCGGCCGCGACTTCTTCCCTTTCGGCCATTTACCTTCTCCTTCGAGCACTTTCACCTCGTCGCCGTCGTCGATGGCCCGGAGCACTTTGTAGGGGCCGACGATGACTTTTCGCCCGGCTGTTAAACCCTCCACAATCTCCACCCGAGTTCCGTCGGATATACCGGTCCTCACGGGAACCAGCTTGGCCCGGCCCCCCTCCAGGACGAAAACCGTATCGCGGGTCTTCCCTTCAAACTCGCGCCTTCCTATGGCTTGCAGCGGACACGCGAGGACGTTTCCCCGCTCGGCCGTAGTGATCGCCCCCGTAACCGACATCCCCGGCCGCAAACGAGGATCGACGTCGGCGAGGTCCAGGACGACTTCGAACTCGGTTACGTCGGTCCCGGCGGCGCCGGTATCGGTGGCCGGCATATAACCGATGGACCTGACCCGCGCCTCGAACCAGACGTCCGGCATGGCGTCGAGAGTTACTCGCGCCGGCTGGCCTGCCGAGACGTAAACGACGTCCGCCTCGTCCACGTATATCTTGGCCTGCATGGCGGAGAGGTCGCCCAGCGTAAACATTACCGTCCCCGGGTTGTTCATCGTCCCCAATACGACGGTCTCGCCTTCCTCCACTTCCATGCGGACCACCCGCCCCGATATGGGCGCGTAGATACGCGTCTTGCCGAGGTTGTCTTCGCTCTGCTCGAGCTGGGACCTCGCGACTTCGTACGCCGTGCGGCGCTCGTCGAAGACGGCCTCCGAAATGAGCTCCTCATCGAAGAGCGCTTTGCCGCGTTTGTACGAGGCCTCCGCCTCGACCAACCGGGAACGATTCAAGTCGCGCTGCGAGCGCAGTTCGTCGTCGTCGAGAACGCATAGGAGCCGGCCTTTTTCGACCTCGTCGCCCTCTTCCACGTACACCTTCTCAATCCGGGCCACGATCTCGGCCGAAATGTCGACCTGGTTGAGAGCCTCGAGTTCGCCGTCCGCGGAAACGGTGGACACGATGTCGCCCGGCGCCAGCCTCATCACCTCGACCTCGGGCAATCCTGGACGTCGGCAGGAGATTTTTAAAATTACGATTACGGCCAACAAACCGCCGACGCCGATTAAGAGAGCGCGTATCAACTTATAGCGCCTTGTCTTGCTCATCTTTCCTCCACCGAGGTCCCGAGTTCGTAATTAAGTTCGGCGCGGCTTGACCAGTAGCCGGCCTTGGCTTCTATCAGCGCGCGCTCCGCCTGGCCAAGCTCCGCCTCCACTTGCAACAAGTCGTCGAAAGAGACGGCGCCCAATTCGTAGCTCCGGGCGTTAAGGCGGTAGACCTCTTCCGAGAGCTCCACCGTCTTGGATGCGGACTCCCATTCCTTGTGGGACAACTCCTGCGTGGCCAATAAGCTCGCCAGCCGCTCGCGGGAATCGAGCCGGGCCTGGGCCAACTCGAGGCGCGATTGCTTCCGGTCCAGCCGGGCGCCGGTGACGCCGAGCACGCGGTCCGCCACGTCGACGACGGGAAGACTCACGACCACGCCGTAGCGCGTGTCGTCGCGCTCCTCGCCGGGGAATATGGACCCCCCGAAAGTCGAGCCGTGACTATACGAGAACGCCAGCGCCGGGAGCAAGTTTCCCCACGCGCTCCAATACGCCACGTCCGACGCCTTAACCTGCATCCTGAGGACCGTCAGGTCGGGGTTGTTTTCGAGCACGGCGGCGGAGATAACCGTAGTGGGAAGCTCGTACGGCTCCTCCGGCGGCGGCAGCTCCTCCACCTCGACGGCCTCCCACCGGTCGAGGCCGATGAGGTCGGAAAACGACCGCTGGTTCTCCTCGACGCCGTTACGCGCGGAGAGCAGCTCCGTCTCCTTGGTGAGGAGGTCGGCCTCCGCCCGCAACTTATCGGCCAGGTTGGCCTCTCCCAACTCGTAGCGCCTCGCCACGATCTTCAGGTTCCCGACGGCGCGTCGGTGCTGCCCTTCGGCGCTCGCGACCAACGCCTGGCCTCGAGCCAAATCGTAGTAACCGCTCTGGACGGCCAGGATCAGGTCGGCCACGGTTCGGGCCGACTTCGCACGGTAGTAGTCGCTCTCCCGGAAGCCGCGCATCACGCCGAAGACGACGGTCGCGTCGACGACCGGCTGCGTCAGCGAGAACCCGAAGCGCCACGTATCTCCCAACTCGGCGAAGGAGGTCCCGCTCGTCGAGTAGGCCGCGCTCAGCTCGGGCAAGGCCGACGCGACGCCCTCGGCCAGAGCCTGCTTGCCTTGCGACCGCTCGACGCCGGCCAGCTCCACTTTCAAACTATGCTGAAGCGCCGTCGCCAGCGCGTCCGCGAGCGTTAGCGTGGACGACGCGGCCGGCATCGGCGCCAGCGCGATAGCGATAATTGCCAGCGTTCGTATAACGGTTCTCCTTTGGCCTGTGGTGACTCCTATTATTATAGACCGCGGCGCCCGAAAAAACTTGCGGCCTATTTCGAAGGCCGCAACCAAAACCGGCGCACCGTTTACGATCTACCTCATATTATTAAAGGCCCTCGCGGGCCCGCCTTACGCCACGCCTACGTCTATCACGCCGCCGTCGTCCTCTAAATAGGGGATATACTTTTACCGGCCTATATAGACTATATGTATCCTATCGTAATTTCCTTTACCGTATTCCTCCCGTCGTAATCAAGGCCGAAAAACCAAAAACGTAATCGGCGCGTATAAAAGTCCCACGTATAGAAGTAATAATGGAATTTATCCCGTAATATGAAATACCCTTTTCCTCCTTTTGGTAAAACGCGGAGGTAATCTCCCGTACGGCGGCCCCAATCATTATCGCTACCCCGCGTAATCGCAGAATAGACCTTCGACCTATATATAGCCTCGGGCTCGTCGCATATGTATACGCCTTCGGGCGGCTCGCCGAATTCGTAACCGCCGCATATCGATAGGTTGTGCCAATAAAAAAGGTATAACGTTATATATGCCGCCTCCTCCAACCCCTCCAACGACTTGAATTTCGGGTCCTTGTCGAAAAGCGCCGCTATTTCCGCGATTAGGTACTCGTCGCCCGCCACCGCCCACGGGTCGGGAATCCTTAGGTCTCGTATGTATTTATGCGCCGGGCTTTCAAGGTCGTTCGCTTCGGGCTTGTATATCGCGCTCACGC
>JAZGGY010000276.1:0-8456 GCA_036480675.1 bacterium
GATGAAGAACCCTATATGCCGCCGTTGGCGGAAATCCTGCCGAGCGTTCAGGTATCGACTTTCGCCAGCTGGGACGACGTTGGGCGTTGGTACAACGGTTTGATTAAAGACGTATTCCGACCCTCTCCTGAAATCGAGGTTCTAGCCGCCGAACTCGCCGTGGATGCCCCGGACGACTTGACGAAACTCCAACGCGTATACGACTTCGCCGTTAGCCGGATCCGATACGTAGGCCTGGAGTTCGGCATCGGCGGTTACCGCCCTCACACCCCCAAACAATGTCTCGAATCCCATTACGGCGATTGCAAAGACAAGGCGACGCTCATGAACACCGTCTACCGCCTCATGGGCTTCGAGGCGTACCCGGCGCTGATAAGAACCGCGGGTTTGGGCGAGCTGGACTACGAGCTACCCATCCTGGGCCTTTTCAATCATATGATTTCGTACGTTAAGCTCCCCGACGGCCGCACGTTCTTCCTCGACGGCACGGCCGAATACCACTCGTACCGCGAGTTGCCCGCCGGGGACCAGGGCATTGACGCCCTGGTCGTCTTCGCCGACCGGGCGACGTTCCTCCGTACGCTTGTATTATCTCTCGAAGAGAACCGCATAAAAACCCGAACCACCTTCGTCCTCCAACCGGGCGGGGACGCTCACGTCCACCGCGTCGTGGAGTACGGCGCCGCCGACGCACCCTACCAGCGAGAACGTTTTCAAGTGGAGGCGAAGCGAAAAGCCGTAATCGAGGAATATTGGAACGGCCTGTATCCGGGCACCAAGGTCTTCAACGAGAGGTTCTCCGACATATCCAACCTCTCGCAACCGGTACGCACGGAATACGACGCCGTGGTTATACGGCTGTACGACCCGGCCGGCGTGCGCGTCCACCTCGACGCCGTCGTCCATAAATCGAACTTGCTCGCCCGTTACGGAAAAAAAGCGTCGCGCCGTTGGCCTTTAATACTCCGCGAAAACGAGAAGGCCGTTGCGGAGTTAACCTATATTATCCCTGAAGGGTACGCGTTCGCCGCCCTGCCCTTGGCTAAAGAATTCCGTTCTCCCTTCGGAACCCTGGCCATCGACGTCCGCACCGAGGGAAACCGCGTTTCCATTAAACAAGAGTTCGAGCTATACGCGCAACGTATCCGACCCGACGATTACGCCGCGTTTCGCGAGTTCTGTTTGAACGTAGACGATTGGGAAAACGAACCGGTAATAATTCAAAAAGTGCGGTGAGCTAACCCGCCATAATAAAAAAGGCGGCCCGCCGGGCCGCCTTTTACTTTTACGTGAAATCAATCGATTAAATAATCGGGAAGGATGTACTGCGCCGGGTTGACGTGCGTTCCGCTGACGAGGACTTCGTAGTGGAGGTGAGGACCGGTAGCCCACCCCGTAGCGCCTACGTACGCGATGATGTCGCCCCGGCTCACCGGTTGACCTCCACCGACGGTTAAAACCGAACAGTGGCCGTAGCGCGTTTCGAAGCCGTAGCCGTGCTTTATAAATACGGAATAACCGTAACCGCCCTTCATCCCGGCGAAGGTCACAACCCCGTCGGCGGGCGCTACTATCGGCATATTGGTCGTGGCCGCGATGTCGACGCCCTTATGGAATTGGACGCCGCCGAAGATCGGATTGCGCCGCCAACAGAAACCCGAACAGATATGGCCGCTACATGGTTTTATGGCCGGCGTATGATCGAAGATATGGCGGGTACGGGTTTGCGCGGTAATAATCTCCCCAAAGGAATCGCTTTGAAGTTGAGCTTGTCGGAGCGCCAGCTCGAGGTCGTCGACGTTCTTGTCGCGGCCCAACTTTATCATTTGGGTAATGTTCGTAAGAGGGCCGCCCACGCCGGCTTCCCTGACGTCGGCCGGTATAGTTTCTAGGTCGTGTATCACCCGCAACGAATCGTCGAAACCGGTTAGCGACAACAACTCTCTTTGAAGACGGCTTCTCTCGCGGGCGATTTCGTCGAAACGCGTACCGCGCGCGCCCGCTCGGCTCTTCAGTTGGTCTAAGCGATTCGCAAGTTCTTTGCGGGAAGCGTACTGGAGACTTATGACAAGAAGACCCGCCGCGAAGAAGCACAACGCGGCGGCAACGACGTAACACCTAAAGATAGACACGCGAAACGTACGACTTACCCCCGTACCGCTGGGGGCAAATACTAACGATACGTGCTTCTTCCGAAGCCGACGTACGCTATCACGTATGCGAGTGGATCGGGTCACGCAGTTTTTCCCTTAGAAGCCTAATTTTATATATTCTGCGACGTTTGTCAAGCTAAAAAACGTCCTTAACAAGAAAAAATCGATTTTTCCCGGGGGCTGCGGTTAGCTTAGCCGACTTGCCGAATAAATAAAACGATAGCAAGCGCCACTGTGCTGCGGCCTGAGCCGGCCTTACGTTAAGCTTTGTCATCGCCCGGATAAATCGGCGACATAGCGCGAAGACGTTTCGCCACCTCCGGTAGTACGTCGAGAACTCTTTCTATTTCCTCGGAGGTGTTTTCCCGCCCCAGCGTGAACTGGAGAGAACCTTGCGCTACGGCCGGGTCAAGGCCGCAGGCCAACAGCACGTGCGACGCCTTGAGCGCCCGCGACGAACAGGTCGAACCGCTCGACGTACATATCCCCTCCCGAACGAGGAAGAGTATCATCGCCTCGCCCTCGACGTACTCCACGCACACGGACTCGTGGGTCGGTAGGCGCCGTTCGGGATGGCCGTTCAAGTATAGGTGAGGTATGCGTTCGAACAAGCCGTCGTGCAGCCGGTCGCGGAGGGCCCGTACGTGCGCCGAGCGCTCCTCTATTTCTTCTTCGGCAATGCGAGCCGCTTCGCCCAGGCCGACGACGGCGGGGACATCCTCGGTTCCCGCGCGGCGGCCGCCTTCCTGAATGCCGCCGTCGATTTGCGGTTTAATCCTCACGCCCTTTTTAAAGTATAACGCGCCCGAGCCCTTGGGGCCGTAGAAGCGGTGACCTGATACCGATAGCAAATCGACGCCCAGTTCAACGACGTCTACCGGCATATGCCCTACCGCCTGCATCGCGTCGGCGTGGAACGCCGCGCCCGAGTTCTCCTTTACTACCTTCACTAATTCGGCGATGGGCTCTATAGTCCCTATCTCGAGGTTGGCGAGGTTGACGCATACGAGCGTCGTGTCGGCGCGCAGCGCCGCTCTAAGGTCGTCGGCGTCGACGATGCCGTAGCAATCGACCGATACCGTCGTGACCTCCCAACCGAGCTTGGCCAGGCTCTGTGCCGCGTTCGTCACCGACTGGTGCTCGATCGCGGAGATGACGACGTGCTTGCCCTTATTCTCGCGAGCTAGCGCGACCCCTTTGACTGCGAGGTTGTTCGCCTCGCTTCCCGATGACGTGAATATAAGCTCGCGGTTCTCGCAACCGAGCAGCGAGGCGAGTTGTCCACGGGCTCGCTCGAGCGCCTCGCGCGGCTTCTCGCCGAAAGGATGCGTCGAGAGGGGGTTGCCGAAGTACTTCCTGAAATAGGGTTGTATAGCCTCTACGACGCGCGGGTCGGGCCGCGTCGTCGCCGCGTGGTCGAGATAGATCAAACCCATCTACATCACCCAGTTCCCAAAGCCGAAAAAACCCGGCGCTCGGTTAAGCCGGGCCTTTTCTTATATAGTAACATAAGCCAGGTTATTTGACTACGACCATCTTCCGCGCCGCCACCGCGCCGCCCGCCTCGAGGCGGTACGTATAAACACCTGGCGCGAGGCCCGATACGTCGACCGCCGTTTCGTTCTCCCCTTCGGAACAAGCACCAATGCGGCTCATCCGCACCTTTCGACCGGCCAGGTCGTAAACGCTAAGCGTAGTTTCGGCCGGCGCCGCCAGCGAGAACCTAACCGTCGTTACGTCCCGGGCGGGGTTGGGGTAATTTTGAGCAAGGGCGAAAACGCGCGCCCCGGTACCGGCCTCGCATTCCACCGGCCCGAAGGTCTCACTGCCGCCGCTCAATTTCGTAGCCTCGAGCCAATAACGATACCTCTCCTCGGCCTCGACGTCGCGGTCCAGATACGCGTAGGGTGAGCGGCCGGTTATAAGCTCGGCGTTCAACTTGGTGCGGCCTTCGTCGCCCCCGGCCGTCGGCGCCCGGTAAATATTAAACGCCGCGGCGCGCGCGCCCGGGTTTGTCTTCCACGTAAGTTTGACGGCGCCGCGGGCCGGCTGCGCTTCGAACGACGCTACCGGGACGTCGACGACGTTGCTCTTCTTGCACAACACCCAGCCGTATTTATCGAACTCAACGTTCGTCACCGGGCTGCCGTACGCGAACTTGAAGCGGTGATGGCGGTCCTTGACGAAGACGGTCTCGACGCGAGTACCGTCGCCCCGCGTCGTGATGGTGAGGTCTATCGGCATGTCGAACAACGGCGTAAGACGACTCTGCTTCTGGACTTGGCAGATATTAACCGTAACCGAGTTGCCGGCGGTCGTCCAGTCGTACTCGTATACCGGGTAACCGGCTCTATAGACCCAATCGTCGAAAAACTCCTGGAGGCTCTTGCCGTATTCGGCCTCCATTGCGCGCTGGAGCTCGTACGTGAACGCGTGGCTGTATTCGTGGGCGCGGCCGTACTTATTCCACGCGCGGAAGAACTTCTCGTCGCCCAGGACGTGGCGCAGCATGTGAAGTACCCACGCACCCTTCTGATATACGGTCGCGCTCCAAGGCGACGCCGGGTCGTAGATAGGAAAACGATGCCGCGCGTCCTCCGCGAAGTAGGAGTTTGCGAAAACCTGCATCCGGTCGCGGAAAGCCTTTTTGCCCTTGTCGTGCTCTTCCCACAAAGCGTCGCAATAGGTCCCGAACCCCTCGTTCAACCACAAATCCTTCCAGGTGCCGGGCGATATGCAATCGCCCCACCACATGTGGCTCAGCTCGTGGGCCAGGATGTGGTCCGAACTATGGTCGGGCCGTACAAACTGGGAGTTCAGCGTTATGCAGGTTTGGTTCTCCATGGCGCCGAAGTACCCCATCTCGGCCTCGGCCACGCCGTACCTTTCGTCGTCGAACGGATACCGCCAGAACCTGTTGGAGAAGAAGTTCATCATCCGCGGCACATATTCGAAACAAATTTCGGCGCCGGTGCGGTGTTCCGGGAAGACGTAATACCGTATCGGGATACCGCCCCAGCTAGCGCCGAAGCGGGAATATTTGTACGCGCCCGAAATGCTTACGAGGTACGTTGCGATGCGGTTCGTCGTAACCCACGTAAACGTCTTTGTCCCGCCGGGGTTACTTTTCTCGCCCTTCAGGACGCCGTTGGCCGCGACGTACCAGTCGTCGCGACACGTGACTTTCAACTCCACGCGGTCCGCCTTATCGTTCGGCAAGTCGTAACAGGGGAACCAATGTTGCGCCTCCTCCATGGCCGAGCAGACGTAGACGCCCTTACTCGTAAAATAAAGGCCGTCCTGGGGTTTGCCGCTATAGAATACGGTAACGGCGAACCTTTCGCCTTTCTGTTTCGGCGTCAGGAGCGTTATCTCCAACACGTCGTTCGCGTGCTTAAAGGTGCAGTTCTTGCCGTCATGTTTTACGGCCGAGACGTTCATATCGTTTGCGAAATTGAACTGGACCTTGCGAAGGTCGTTCTTCGAGCTCGAGGCGGTTATTATACAATTCCCCGAAATTTTCTTTTCGACGTCGTGGAGCTTCACGTCGATTACGTACTCGCGGACGTCGTAGTCGTGCGGAACCGGCGCCGCCGCGCTAGTACCCTTCGCGCCATCGTATAGGTGAGGAATGAAAAGGCGCGCCTCGACCGTTGGCGGCCCCTCGGGGAGGAAGAGGGCGCCGGCGGAGGCGGCCATAAAAAATACCGTTATTAATATAATTAAAGGAGAGCGCATAATAAGTCTTCTTGGGCTTGAGATTAAATCACCAATAGGATTATAACTAAGCACAGGATTCTCGTAAAGGCAATTATAAAATAGGGTTGGCCGCGCCGGTGCGTTATAATATGATGAGAATACGTGAACCGTTAATCCTCGCGAGGCATTGGAGTTTAGGAGGGCTTATGCTTCTCAGAATCATGGCTTTGGCTTTAATTATCCCCGTACTAACGGGAGCCGCTTCTATTAAAACGCCCGCAACGGTAGGCGCAACTCGGCCCGATCCGTTACAACCCGTACGGGTGTATACTTTTCCCGATGATTGCAACGTTTATTACGACCACGAAAAAAGCGGCGCGCGCTTTAAATTCGCCGTGGACGACACCCACGCTACGTTTAGGATCGACGCTGCGACGACGTTCGGATGGGGACCCCAGGTGTTCACACCGTCCGCCCTTTACCCAGATTTCGTATCAGCGTACGAGGCGTACCGCGAGGCCCCTAACGCACGGCGCATAACGCCTTCGTTAGAGCTTGTTAGTAATCCCGGGAAGGCCTTCGACGACCGGATGGTAGCGACCGTCGAAACCCGCCTGGAGAAAGCCTCCGAACGCCTTCCACACGGACGCCAAGGTTTTTTCGTATCGCTTGCGCAAGAATTAGCGAATGTCGAATTAACGGAATTTGTGCTCCCCTCCCGAGAGAGCGATTTCGAAGAAGCGTACGAAAACGCCGCGGCCTTTATCGCTACGGGCATTGCGCTCGGCAGCGCCGACGGGAAAGTACCCGACGCCGCCGGCTTACCGCCCGAGATCGTCGAACGGGCTGAAAAACAGGCCCGAATATACTTAGAGGAATACCCTGAGAAGTCGCGCCCGCTGGGGTTTTACAATTGGAATAAAGAGTTGCAACGGCTCTGGGCGCGCGATAAATGGTACCAATCCCATTTGGATGTGAGAAACGAAGACGAATTGGCCGTGGCGATAGCTTTAACGGCCGTAATCTCGAACAACCCGACGCTCCAAAAACAATACGACTACCTAGTCGCGTTTGGGGCCACGCTAACCAACCCACCTAAATATAGGAATTGCAACGGCGTAAATGCCCGCGTTAAAACGACAAGCGTCCCTATAGACGAGACCTCCGTCGTATACCCCGAACGAATACAAACCCCGCTGCTATCCGATACAAGCACTTATAAGCCGTGGGCGTTTTGTTTCTTACCTCCGGCGGCTACTCTCGAGGGATTAGTTTACGAATCGATAGTCGCGGGGAGAAAAGACGATTTAGTATTTTCCAGATATTTTATCGAGGCGATAAAAAAGGGCGCTCTTACTTTAACGCCACGACCGGAGAGCGGTTGGTACCAATACCAGCAGTTCGCCGCGGAGGTCCTCCTCCGCCCGGAAACCGTCCCGGAAGGCCGGAAACTCTACCTGACCGACGAATATCGTGAGAGGCTCGAACGCGCCGCGTTAACGATTTTAACGCAAGCTCGGGAGACCCACCTTAAGAATATAGGCGTCCCGTGGGGCGCACGGGCCCCTACAAATATCATCATATCCGTCGAACCGGAATTATGCGTGGAACCCTTCCCCACGTATTATTTACGCGTTGCGCGCGGGTACGGTTTCATAAGACGCGCACTCACTAACTACCTAACAAAGGCCTCATTGGAAGACGTCACGGGCGTTAACGAGTCGGGGAGTTCGAGGACGAATTTGGACCAAGAATTAGCCGATATCCAGGAGTTGTATTATGGCCTTTACCTGGAAAGTTGTATGGAAATAGGCCTTGCCCCTGAAATCGCCCCCGACGAAATCGGAGACAAAGAAAAAGCGATTTCGCGGGCTCAAGATTGGCTAAACGATTGGCGCGCCGATCCGGTAATGGCTCGAGATATTAGGATAATTGTCCCGGTAGGTTACGGCGAAACGCCCTCGCACGAACCGTACCTCAATTGCTGGGCTATAACCGGCGTCCGGGCGGAGCTTATTAGGACCTACTATTCCGACCCGCCGGAGTGCCGTATCGTGGAAGGCCGTATTGAAGAAGGAGAGGGCCCGGGACAAGTCCAGTTTGAATTTCCCACCGGGACGAGCGAGTACGACGTAATACTTGTACCGGAAACGATAGACGTAAAAATCCCCGGGACCGTCCCGATGACAAGGGATGAGTTCCGTGCTTTATGCGACCTTCACGAGACGTCGCCGGATATTAAAACGGCGCTCGAAAACCGCAAACCTGAAGGAAGAAAAGAAGAAGATATATACACGGGCGTACGGTCGCTTTTTACGGGGAAGCCGCAGTAAACCCCGCCTTAGATTAAAGGCCATGATCCGTCGAAGTAAAAACGGCCGCCGCCGCGGCCAGCGCGTATGCCGTAATAATTAAAGGGCGGCCTGAGGCCGCCCCGAGCCGGATTCGTTACGAAGCAGGCCGCGTCTCAACCGCGGCCTTCGCCCTTTCGCCCCGCGAAAACTTCGACCGCGTCCCGCAATTCCTCGAGCGTAAGCGTCGTCCCGCGGCACGGCCCTTCCGGCCTTTGGTTAGCGACGCCGAGCACCGGCCTATCGTTGACTA
>JAZGGY010000277.1:0-3550 GCA_036480675.1 bacterium
GTATGCGAACGTCGTCGGGGACGCGGATGGCGAAGCACAGGCCCCCGTACGGAATATCGGCGTCGGCGTGTAGGGCGATGCCCAGCGACTCGAGGTCCCGGCCGAACCCCTTGACGACCTCGGCCAACGAGGGTAAGCCGACTTCGCCGGGGAAATATTTATCGTCGGCTGCGCAGAGCCGGTCGGTAACGTAATACGTATCCCAAGGCTCGATTTTATCCAATTGAAAACGGTCGACCCCCTCGGCTAATAGCTCTTCGTACGACTGTCTCGTAATACTCTCGTATTTATCGATTAAATCCTTTAACTCGGCGACCGTAAGGCCCTCTCTCTTCAGCGCTAACGACGGATAATCTTCGTAACCCAAGGCTTGTGCCGCGTCGTTCCGCAAGCGGTAAAGCCGCCTCCCGCGCTCAGATAACTCCTCCCTGAGTTTACCCTCCGATCGGAATGCCCGCCGGCGTACGTCCCGGTCGGCCTCCTTCAAAAGGATATTCGTCTTCAAATGGCGCGGAATTTCTTCTCCATCAAGCGCCGGCTTGACGTCTATTACTATTTTCTGAATCTCTTCTTTGAGGTCGATGATCTCATCGGTTTCCGCGCGCGCCAACGTTACCCAGTCGGAGACTATCTTGGCTCGCCTATTTAACGACGCGTCGTAATCGCCGGCCAGGATCGCCTCGCAGGTCTCCGCGACGCCCGGAGCCAGCAACGCGTCCCGCCACCTTTTCTCGTGGGCGGCGACGTCAACGTCGGCGTGTTCGTAATAAAGTCTGAAGACATCTTCGCCTTCAACCGTGTGCAGCGTTTCTAGCTTTTCCTCAACCTCGTTTAAGTTACGTACGGGGTCCTTAACCACCCGTTGCCTCCTCTACGTCCTTTCCCGAAATGGCGAGCGAAGACAAGTATTCCGGACCAGACAATTAACGCAACAATAATTTCGGGAGACCAAATAGGCCGCAAGGGCCGCGGCGACGAAGAACGCGGCGAAGATGACCGTAGGCCAGGAAAGGCGGAATATTAAAAGGTATAAAAAACCGCACGTGGGTACGCCGGCGTACCAGTAACGCCAGAAGAACGCCGCTATCTTCGCCCCCCAGCCTTCGTAGCCGCCGCCGGGCCGGTACAATAACGCTGCGACTTTACCCAATCCCCGGGCGCATACGCTGTCGTAGTAGGCGCAGTTCGTGCAAACCAACTTAGGCTGGACGACGATATACCAAAACAAACATACGGCTAGATAAGCACTAGCGAAAACGCCGTGCGCGATATCAAAAGTCCCCCAAAAACCGATGACGGGTGGAAGAGCCGTAACGGCGGTTACGAAACAAACCGCCTTGGCAGAGTAGCGTTCGCGGCCGAATATATACGGGTTCTCGTCTGTCACGCTCGTCTAACATGGAATCGCGGCCCCGTCGCAGCATGTTGACCGACCGCAATTCGATATAAATCCATTATAACATAAAACTTTACTTCCGTGTCTCGTTAAAGTCCAATACTGTGCCGTAACCCAATGATTACTAACCAGTTACGCAACACACCTGTCACGCTTCCTATCTTTCACCCTCTTTTGTCACCGTCGTCGTTGTTTCTCTCCTGAGCCGGAATTAACGTAACGGCGTTCACGACGGTAAATTATTATGCGATTTACATTTAGGTCGCGGTTCCTTCCCGACTCCGGATCGTAGTAATCATTACAAAAAGTTACTTTCACCTCGTGAGCGCCGGCGCCAAGCTCGCACTCCACCTCGTAAAAACGCCAAAACGTCGCGTCTACGGCCGTCGTGGCGCGGCGTTTGCCGTCCACGGCGACCTCCATAACGGGCCAAACCCCTTCCGCCGGCATTCCGGAGGCCTGTACGCACAACACGTAGCGGCCCGCATTGGATATAGAGGCGTCGGCCTTGGCGGCTGCGCCTGTTCGCGCAAGTACTGCATGGTCGGTAGTCTTGCTCGAGCCCTCGGCTTCGAACACTTGAACGTCGCGGATTACTTCGCCGTATCCGGTGAAGCGGTAAAGCACCCTTTCGCCGCTCGCAAACCTTAAAACGGTTACGGGTTCGCTCCTCCTGATTATTTTGAAGAAAACGACGCGCAGGTCGCTGACCCCCGCTCGCCCGTACAACGTCGGGTCATCCCATTCGAAATCGGTAAAATACAACACACTACCGTCTGCCGTATACTCCGGAAAGCCGCGCAACGCCGAGGCCTCGAGTTTTTCCGCTGCGTCGGGGAGAGGTTCGCAGAACGGCTGGGGGCGAGGCAACGTCCGCGTATGCCGGCTTAAATAGTCTACCCAACAACCTACGTCCACGTGAGACATGAGTACCGCGTCCCCCGGTCTTGTAACCGATACGACAACGCGCGCCGCTTCCTCCGCCTCATTATTCCCCGGTAACGTGGCCGGGTATATTACGCGATTGAAGTTCAAGATAGCCAACGAGATTAACGCACCGGCGGCGGTTACTCGGAAAATCCCTCGCCGCGGAACGGCCAGGCCAAACAGCAGCCACACCGGCGCCGTCGTCGCTATCCACCACTCCCCGTTTTCGGGTTCCCACCAGGAAAAGAATATGTGAAAAAATACGAACCAAGCGGCGGCGGCTACCAACCACCGTCGCTTCTCGCGCCACAAACGTCGCGACGCGGCGGCGACCGTACCCAACGCGCCGGCGAATACGAGTATTGCAGGAACGTAATTTCGCAGCAGCGACGCCGGCGTTAGCGTTTTACCAGCGTCGAAAGGCGTAGGGCCCGCCGCGACAGCGCCCAGCATCGTTAAATAGCCGCGCGCCAGTCGCTCGCCCGTTAGGTACCCCCAATCTCCCCACCAGAAATAATGCGTCACCCACCTGAACCACCCTCCCCACCCGCCGACGTGGTAATAAAGCAACGGTATCAGTACGTACGGGATAATAACTATGGCGCCGTACGCCGCCAAAAATACGCCGAGCCTCGCTAAACGCCTCTTACTTTCCCACCCCACGATGATCGCGCACACCGGAATAAAAAGAATTACGACCTGGTGGCAAAGAGTCCCAACGCCGAGCCACCCCGCCAAAGCAAGAATAGTCCCGTAGCGTATACGCGCCGCCGTTAAGATGTACAGGGCGCCGGTAAAAAACAATGCCACTATAGCCAGGACCTCCGCTTCGCCGGCGAAGTACCACCAGGACGCGGATACGGCCGCCGCGGCGGCCGCGAGGAAGGCGGCGGTTACGGCCGCGCCAAGGCGTCTTAGCGAAAAGTAAAATAGCGCTGCGGCTGCGGCGGCCGAAGCCGCGGAGAACGCCGCCAAGGGAGCAAAAACGTCGCCCGCGTAACCGAGCGAACGGGCACCGCGCACTAATAACCACGTTAGCGGCGTATAGAGGAGGTGATGCCAATGGAAGAATGGATACGCGTCTTTAACGTCCGCCGCAAGCGCGTACAGCACTGCGTCGGTAGGATGGTTCTGGGACCTAAAAAGGAAATAAAAAAACGCGAGGCCCGCCGCTGCCAACACGGCGAGAAGCCGTTCGCGTCGCGTTACATTTAACAACTGGTTATT
>JAZGGY010000278.1:0-11046 GCA_036480675.1 bacterium
GGCCCAGCTCGGCGATACCCTTGACTGGTGGCAGAACGACGGCCAAGAGAACTTCACGCGGGGCAGGATAGCTACCGGCTACAACGGCGCCTCGAGCATCTGGGTCGACGACGTCGACGAGGACGAAATCTTGGACATCGTTAGCTCGGCGCTCGACGCCGGTTCCGCCGATTGGTGGACCGTCACCTACGGCTACCGGAGCCTGGGTGCGCTCGACTCTTCCATTCTCGATACCGGCGGCTCGCCCGCCTGGGGCCGCATATATTGGAACGCCAATACCCCCGGCGGGACGTCGGTCCGGTTCCAGGTCCGGGCGTCCAATAATCCCGGCAATATGGGGAGCTGGTCCGCCGACATAACT
Source organism: bacterium (assembly GCA_036480675.1). Taxonomy (GTDB): domain Bacteria; phylum RBG-13-66-14; class B26-G2; order WVWN01; family WVWN01; genus WVWN01. The sequence continues at coordinate 362 of JAZGGY010000278.1, forward strand.
ACCTCCGGCGCCGACCTCAATAACTACATCCAGAACGGCCGCCGCTACTTCCAATACAAGGTACGCTTGTCTACGACTAATACGACCAGAACTCCTCGCCTCGACGAAATGAGCGTAACGTACTCGACCAGCACGGCCATCGTGCTCGACTTCGACGCGCAAGGGCGGCGCGAAGGCGTCGCGTTGAGTTGGCGCACGGCGCCGGGGGCGGGTTACGCGGGGTTTAATCTCTACCGCGCGGCGGTGGGCGAACGCGCCGACCCGGGCCGCGTTAAACTTAACGACGGCCTGATCGCCGGGAAGCCGCCCTTCGAGTACGTCGACGAAGTACCCGCGGGCCGGAGCTATAGGTATTGGCTCGAGGTCGTGCCGTTGAACGGCGCACCGGAGGAGTACGGTCCGCTGGAGGCCGCGGCGGGCTCGAGCCGGGTAAAAACCTTCGCGCTGGCGCAGAGCTATCCCAACCCGGCGCGCGATGCGGCGACCTTTGCCTTCTCGCTGCCGGAGCCGTGCGACGTGCGCCTCGACGTTTACGATTTGGCAGGCCGTTTGGTCGCGACGCCGGTGGCAGGGCCGCACGGTGAGGGCATCCACGACGTGACTTGGAACTTCGACGCCGGCGGCAGGCACGTTCCGCCCGGCGTTTACCTCTATACCCTGCGCGCCGGGTCGTACGCCGCGACGAAGAAGCTCGTCGTCGCCCGCTGACGCGTCCGTACTTACTGCGGAAAGCCGCCCCCCCGGGGCGGTTTTTTTTCAAAGGGATAAGGGCGCGCCGATCGTAAAAAAAATTACATTTCGCGATTTTTTATTACCGACTATCGTAAAAGTATGTTATAAAGGGGCAGAAAAAGGGGGCAGAAAAAGTTTAGTCACGTGCGCACTTAGAGGAGGGAAAAGCTATGAGAAAAGTGCATATCGCGACGGCGCTGCTCGCGGTCGCCGCGGCGGCGTTCGGGGCCGAGCTGTCTCTGACGGGGCCGCCCCAAGCCAGAGCCGGCCACAATTATAGCTACGACGCCGTTCTGGTCGACAACCTGGTAACCTCTGCGAGCCAGATTTTTACAGGCTTATCTGCCAACATAAGCACAGACCGCTGGTTCGCCCTGGACTTCACGCCGAGGGAGGCGGTAACCGTTAATCGGCTGAGGTTCCACTATCTTTACAACTCCGTGCACCGCAAGGACGCGCTATACTTCCGCCTCTACCGGGGCGCCAACCCCCGCGCCGGGTCGCTCCTCCGCTCCTGGACGGTGGCCACGGGTAACTACGCCGAAATCGACACCGGCTGGATAGCTTTCGGCCGTACGGTATGGCTGGCCGTCGTACCGATCCCCAACCAGGACCTCACCTCCAGGACCAAGTACTGGTTCGCCTACACCTCCGGCTCCACCGAGACCGTCTTTTGGTGCGTCCGCAACTTGATTAAGGAGGATATGCTCTGGTGGTATTTAAACGGTAGCTGGGGCAGCACTGCAGAAAAGGGCTATCCCACCGTCGAACAATCGTATATGATCGAGGGCGGGTCGACGGGCGTGGCGCCGGTCTCCTTCGGCGAGATCAAGGCTCTTTTTAAATAGTACCCGGCGGCGCTTGGCGGTAACGGAACGACGGGCGGCTCTCGGGCCGCCTGTTTTTCGTTGTCCCGTTCGCGGAGGCGAGTCTGGGGCGGATTTGGGGCTTAGCGCCGCCGCCGGGAGTTTACCTCTATTCCTTACGCGCGGGCGCGTCCGAATTTATTTGACATTTCGCCGCGAAGTATGCATTAATACGGAGAGCGTTTCGGCGCGGATTTTTAGAACGCGTTAGGAGGAACATGGAAAAGTTAATCGCCGCTTGCGGCCTGGATTGCGGCGCCTGCCCGGCGTACGTCGCGACGCGCGAGAACGACGCCGATAAAATCGCCGAGGTCGCGTCGCAGTGGTCAAAGCAGTATGGCGCCGAAATCAAACCGGAGCACGTGTGGTGCGACGGCTGCAACCCGGGCGGCGAAAGGGCGTGCGCCCACGTCGCCGAATGTAAGATCCGCGCATGCGTCGTCGAACGGGGCTTCGAGAATTGCGCGCCGTGCGCCGACTACGCGTGCGACTTACTCGCCGGGGTGTTCGAACGCGCGCCGGAGGCGAAGGAAAGGTTGGACGCCCGTCGCGGGAGTTGACGCCGCCCTTCGCCGAAAAATATTGCGCCCCTAAGCGTATTTTGGTAGAATGAACGGAGCGTAGCGCCTGGCGGCGTCCCACGAAATGCCTGTAACGTTAAAATTACCGTGACCGAGACTACGCCGGCCCACCGGGAGCCGGCGTTATTTTTTATATGGCGAAAGACGGGTTTTTAATCCTCGAGGACGGCCGGACCTTCCGCGGCGAGGGCTTCGGCTCGACGGGCCTGGCGCTGGGCGAGGTGGTCTTCAATACCGCCATCACCGGTTACCAGGAGATCCTGACCGACCCCTCGTACGCCGGCCAGGTCGTCGCGCTGACTTATCCTCACATAGGGAACTACGGCGTTAACGACGACGACGTCGAATCGCGCGGCATCTTCCTCCCGGCGCTGGTCGTCCGCTCCTACGAGGACTTCCCCAGCAACTGGCGGGCGACGGCGTCGCTGGGTCAATATCTGGAGCGGCACGGCGTCGTGGGCCTCTCCGACATAGACACGCGCGCGCTCACGCGCCACATCCGCGAGGCGGGGGCGATGCGGGGCGCGGTGGCCGTCGGCGCCTACGACGAGGGCGACGTCCTCGAGCAAGTCCTTGCGTCGCCGCCCATGGCGGGCCGCGACCTCGTCCGGGACGTAACCCGCGACGGCGCCGAGGTCTTCGCGCCGGCGGAGGACGACGCGCGGTGGCGCGTAGCCGCGCTCGATTGCGGCATCAAGAACAACATTCTCCGCCAGCTGACGGCCCGCGGCGTCGAAGTTACCGTTTTCCCGGCGACGGCCACGGTGGATGAAATTCTGGCCGTTCGAGCCGACGGCCTGTTTATCTCCAACGGCCCGGGCGACCCGGCGGCGTTGCCGTACGTAGTCGACATCGTCAAAGGTTTTCTCGGACGCGTGCCCATCTTCGGGATATGCCTGGGGCACCAAATATTGGGGCTCGCGCTGGGCGGCCGGACTTACAAGCTCAAGTTCGGCCACCACGGCGCCAACCATCCGGTGAAAAATCTCAAGACGGGCCGCGTCGAGATAACGTCGCAGAACCACGGCTTCGCCGTCGACGCGTCGTCGCTGCCGGCGGGCGTCCGCGTCACGCACGTGAACCTCAACGACGATACGGTAGAGGGGTTGCGGGCCGACGATTACGCCGCCATGAGCCTACAGTACCACCCCGAGGCCGCGCCCGGGCCCCACGACGCTTTATACAACTTCAACGTATTTTTAGAAATGCTCGAGAGGCGCACGCAGAAGACGTTAGGCTTCTAGCCATGCCCAGACGCGACGACATCGAGACCATACTCGTGATAGGAGCCGGCCCCATAGTCATAGGCCAGGGGTGCGAGTTCGACTATTCCGGGACGCAGGCGTGCAAGGCGCTGGCCGCGGAGGGCTACCGCGTCGTCCTCATCAACTCCAACCCGGCGACGATAATGACGGACCCCGAGTACGCCGCGGCGACGTACGTGGAGCCGCTCACGCTCAGCGCCGTCGCCAAGGTTATCGAGCGCGAGAAGCCCGACGCCCTTTTGCCGACGGTGGGCGGCCAGACGGCGCTCAACCTCGCGGTCCAGCTGGCGGAGGCCGGCATCCTGCGCGAGAACGGCGTCCGCCTCATCGGCGCCAGCCTGGCGGCCATACGTACCGCGGAGGACCGGCGCCTCTTCCGCGCGGCGATGGTGGCCGAGGGCTTGCCGGTGCCGCGCGCCGCGGCGGTGGGCACGTTGGAGGCGGCCCGCGACGCGGCCGCCGAGCTGGGCCTTCCGCTCGTCATCCGGCCGTCGTTCACGCTGGGGGGCAAGGGCGGCGCCGTAGCCTTCAACGTGCCTGAGTTCGAGCGCGCCGTGGCCCGCGGCCTCGACGCCTCGCCGATACGCGAGGTGCTTATCGAGGAGTCGGTCCTGGGGTGGAAGGAGTTCGAGCTCGAGGTGATGCGGGACCTGGCGGACAACGTCGTCGTCATCTGCTCCATCGAGAACGTCGACCCGATGGGCGTGCACACCGGCGACTCCATAACGGTCGCGCCGGTGCAAACGCTCACCGACGTTGAGTACCAGCGGTTGCGCGACATGGCGCAGGCCGTCATCCGGCGCGTGGGAGTGGAGACCGGCGGCTCCAACGTCCAGTTCGCCGTCAACCCGGAGGACGGCCGCGTCGTCGTCATCGAGATAAACCCGCGCGTCAGCCGCTCGTCGGCGCTGGCCTCCAAGGCCACCGGTTTCCCCATAGCCAAAATAGCGGCCCAGCTCGCCGTGGGCCTGACGCTGGACGAGATCCCCAACGATATCACGCGTAAGACGCCGGCGTGCTTCGAGCCCACGGTGGACTACGTCGTCGTAAAGGTGCCGCGTTGGAATTTTGAAAAATTCCCCGGCGCTGACGACGTCCTCACGACGTCGATGAAGTCGGTGGGGGAGACTATGGCGCTGGGCCGCACCTTCGCCGAGGCGCTGCAGAAAGCGCTACGCTCGCTGGAGGCCGGGTACGCCGGCCTGGACGCGAACGCCTCGAGCCGCCTCGACGCGGAGCTCCTCCCCGAGCGCCTCCGCGTGCCCAACCCCGACAGGATTTTCTACGTCAAGCTCGCGCTCCAGCGCGGCTGGAGCGAGGCCGACGTGGCGCAAACGACCGGCATCGATCCGTGGTTCGTCCACCAGATAAATAAGCTAGTCGAGTTGGAGGGAGAACTCGGCGCGTTCGATTTGACGTCCGCCCCCGACGAGCTCCTCCGGAAGGCCAAGCGCGCCGGCTTCGGCGACGGCCAACTGGCCGGGTTGTGGGGCGCCGCCGAGGAGGACGTCCGCCGCCGCCGCGAGGGTGCGGGCGTCGTGCCCGTCTTCAAGGCGGTGGACACCTGCGCCGCGGAGTTCGAGGCTTACACTCCTTATTATTATTCCACCTACGAGGAGGAGAACGAGGCGCCGACCGGCGAAGGCCGCGCCGTCGTCATACTGGGCGCCGGCCCCAACCGCATAGCCCAGGGCATCGAGTTCGACTACTGCTGCGTCCACGCCGCGGTCGCCCTTCGCGAGCTCGGCTACGACGTCGTTATGGTCAACAATAACCCGGAGACGGTGTCCACCGACTACGACACGTCGACGCGGCTGTACTTCGAGCCGCTGAACCTGGAGGAGGTTCTGGCGGTCGTGGCCGGCGAGCGGCCCGAGGGCGTCATCGTCCAGTTCGGCGGCCAGACGCCGCTCAAGCTCGCCGGGCTGCTGGAGGCCGCCGGCGTATCCATCCTCGGCACCTCCCCGGACGCCATCGACCTGGCGGAGGACCGCGAGCGCTTCGGCGGGCTGCTGGGCGAGCTGGGGATACCGCGGCCGGATTACGGGACGGCGTTCTCCTTCGAGGAGGCTCGCGAAGCGGCGGCGCGGGTGGGCTTCCCGGTGCTGGTGCGGCCGTCGTACGTCCTGGGCGGCCGGGCGATGGCCATCTGCTACGACGAGCGCGCGCTGGCGCGGTACGCGGCCGAGGCCGCGGAGGTATCGCCCGAGAAACCGATGCTGGTGGACCGCTTCCTGGAGGACGCGTTCGAGGCCGACGTGGACGCCGTCGCCGACGGCGAAGAGGTCTATATCGGCGCCATCATGCAGCACATCGAGGAAGCGGGCATCCACTCCGGCGACTCGGCCGCGGTCATCCCGCCGTACCTCATCAAGGACGTACACCTCGAGACCATCCGCGACTACACGCGGCGGCTGGCGCTGGCGCTCGGCGTCCGCGGCCTTATCAACATCCAGTTCGCCATCAAGGACGACGTCGTCTACGTGTTGGAGGTCAATCCGCGGGCGTCGCGGACCGTTCCCTTCGTCTCGAAGGCGACGGGGGTACCCTTGGCGAAGGTGGCGGCGCGGATTATCGGCGGCAAGACGCTGGCGGAGCAGGGCCTGGCGGGGGAAGGCCGGGCGCCGGGGCACTTCGTCAAGGAGTGCGTCTTCCCGTTCGACCGCTTCCCGGGGGTGGACACGGTGCTGGGGCCGGAGATGAAATCCACCGGCGAGGTGATGGCCGGCGCGCCGACCTTCGGCCTGGCGTTCGGCAAGGCCCAGCTCGCCTCCGGCTACCACGTGCCGCTGCGCGGGACGGCGTTCGTCTCGGTGAACGATAACGACAAGGAGACGGTAGTGCCGATCGCCCGGGACCTGGCGGCGCTCGGCTTCAGGTTGGTCGCGACGCGCGGGACCGCGGCCCGCCTCCGCCGGGAGGGCTTGAACGTCGAACCGGTATTCAAGGTGAACGAGGGGCGGCCCAACGTCGCGGATAAGGTCGTCAGCGGCGAGATAGACTTGGTAATAAATACGCCGATGGGCCGGGAGTCGTTCTACGACGACGCGACCGTGCGGCGTGCGGCGCTGGCGCGGGGGATCCTCGTCGTTACGACGCTGTCCGCGGCTCGAGCGACGGTGGAGGCGGCGCGCGTCCTGCGCGAGAGCGTCCCCGGGGTGCAGAGTTTGCAAGAGGTGCACGGCGGCGTACCTAACAAATAAGCGGCCGTTTATTGATGTTTAAGGGCCGGCGGCCCGGCTTTTTCCCTAGTATGGTGGACTAAATTCTCCTTGACTCCGCGGCCCGGATGTTATAAATTTAGCGTCCTCGTGAATTCGTTCGCGAAGTTAACGAAATAAGTCGCGATTGCAAGGGCCAAACGGTTTGATTCCCCAACTTTTTTATCCGTTCTTTACTGCGCCTGCCCGGCGCCGTCGCGTGCTGATTTTTAACCCGCCCAGGCTTCGCGAGGGTGGGTAAATTTATCCTGTCCCAGGAGGTAACGACGTATGGCGGGAATCATAGGCTGGGGCTGCCACATACCGCGCCACCGCATCAAGGTGGAGGAGATAGCGAAGGTGTGGGGCGCCGACGCCCAGGCATATAAGAAAGGCCTCAACGTCCAGGAGAAGTCGGTACCGGCGCCGGATACCGACACCATAACGCTCTCGGTTACGGCGGCGCGGCGGGCCGTCGCTCGAGGCGGCGTCGACCCGGCCGCCATCGGCGCCTGCTACGTCGGCTCGGAGTCCCACCCCTACGCCGTCAAGCCGTCGGGGACGACGGTGGCGGAGGTGCTGGGCGCTACGCCCGAGTGCCGCTGCGCCGACTTCGAGTTCGCGTGTAAGGCCGGCACCGAGGCGATGACGGTGGCGCTGCGGCTGGTGGACGCCGGCGAGGTGACGTACGCGCTCGGCATCGGCGCCGACACGTCGCAGGGGGCGCCCGGCGACGCGCTGGAGTACACGGCCTCCGCGGGCGCCGCGGCCTTCTTAATGGGCGCGGACAACCCGGTGGCCGAGTGCGAGCACACCTATTCTTATATGACGGACACCGCGGACTTCTGGCGCCGCGAGTATCAGTACTACCCGCAGCACGCCGGCCGCTTCACCGGCGAGCCCGCCTACTTCAAACACGTCATCGGATGCGCCAAAGGCATCTTGGATAAGGCCGGCCTGAAGCCGGAGGACTTCGCGTACTGCGTTTTCCACCAGCCCAACGGCAAGTTTCCGGCGACGGTCGCGAAGAAGCTCGGCTTCAAAAAGGAGCAGTGGGAGCAGGGCCTGCTTTGCCCGCTCCTCGGCAACACGTATTCCGGCTCGTCGCCGATGGGCCTGACCGCCATCCTCGACGTCGCGAAGCCCGGCGACCGCATCCTCCACGTCTCGTACGGCTCGGGCGCCGGTTCGGACGGTTTTGTCTTCCGCTGCACGGACCGCATCGCCGAGGTCCAGAAGGCCGCGCCGCAGACGCGGGAGCTTTTGGAGGGCGAGCGGTTCTACCTCCAATACGGCGAGTACGCGAAGTTCCGCGGTAAAATAATTATGAACGTCAAAGGAGCGTAATAGATGAGGGACGTTGCCATAATCGGCGTGGGCGCCAACCCCAAGTGGGGCGAGCTGTGGGGGCAGTCGCTGCGCGATATTTTCGTGGAGGCCGCGCTCGCGGCCATGGACGACGCCGGCGTTGACCGTATAGACAGCATGTACGTGGGCTGCATGTCCTCCGGCCTCTTCGCGGGGCAGGAGCACATCGGCTCGCTTCTCGCGGATTACCTGGGCCAACGGCACCTGCCGGCGACGCGCGTCGAGTCGGCCTGCGCCTCGGGGGGCGCGGCCGTCAAGATGGCCGCGCTGGAGGTGGCGAGCGGCCATACGGACGTGGTCCTGGCCGGCGGCGTGGAGAAGATGACGGACGTGGGCGGCGCCGACGCGACGTACGCGCTGGGCACCGCCGCCGACGCCGAGTACGAGTGCTACCACGGCGCGACCTTCCCGGGCCTTTACGCGATGATCGCCCGCGCCCACATGGACCGCTACGGCACCACCGCCGAGATGTTGGCGCAGGTGGCCGTCAAGAACCACGATAACGGCGCCCTTAACCCCATGGCCCAATACCCGTTTAAGATAACGGCCGAACGGGTTTTGAACTCCATAATGGTCGCGGACCCGCTGCACCTTCTCGATTGCTCGCCCATCACGGACGGCGCCGCGGCGGCTGTCCTGTGCCCGCTCGAGACGGCGAAGAAGCTCACGAAGAAGCGGCCGGTTAAAATAGCCGGCGTGGGCCACGCCACCGACACCATCCAGCTCGCCCAGCGCGAGGATATGACCTGGCTCGAGTCGACCGCGCAAGCGGCCGCGCGCGCTTACGAAATGGCCGGCGTCGAGGCCAAAGACGTCGACCTCTTCGAGGTCCACGACTGCTTCACCATCGCCGAACTCGTCGTGATGGAATCGTTGGGGTTGGTGGAGAAGGGCGAGGGCGGCAAGGCCACGCTCGAGGGCCGGACGGCCCGCGACGGCGACATTCCGGTCAACACCTCCGGCGGCCTGAAATCGAAGGGCCACCCAGTAGGCGCGACGGGCGTGGCGCAAGTAATGGAGGTAGTTAAGCAGCTCCGCGGCGAGGCCGGCGAGCGCCAGGTCAAAGACGCCAAACGCGGCCTGACGCAGAACATGGGCGGCTCGGGCGGCTCCGCGGTGGTTCACATATTGGAGGTGGCGTAGATGCCCTCGGCCAGTTATACGAGAGAGATCCCGCAGCGCTACCGCCTCGAGGCGGGCAAGTGCTCGAGCTGCGGTAAAGTATATTATCCGCCGCGGCGGGTATGTCCGTGCGGCGGCCGCGACTTCGAAACGGTTGCGTTGTCTGATACCGGCAAGGTCGTGACGTACACGATTATCCGCGTGGGCCCGAGCGACTTCACGGAGGAGGTGCCGTACGGCCTCGGCATCGTCGAGGTCGACGGCGGCGTACGCTTAATGGCGCAGCTCGTCGACGTGCCGCTCGAAGATATAAAGACCGGTATGCCGGTTCGCCTCGAGTTCCGCAAGATCTACCAGGAGGGCGAGGCCGGCATCATCTGCTACGGCCACAAGGCCGTGCCCGCGTAGCGAATCGGTTTAAACGAGTCTTTAATCCCTCGCCAAACGGGATGACGGTACGCGTTTAGCGACCTGGGTCATTTGCCAGAAGCGAGGTTAGTTAAGGAGGTAGGAAAATGGGTACTAGTATTAAACTTTGGGGTATCGACGGAAACGAATTAAAAGAAATCCAGGGAAGCGAATTGCCCTCTGAGTCGGATTTACATGAATGGTTGAAAAACGATTTATCCCTCATCTCCGACGAAATAATGCTTTTAGGCTCAGAGGTATCAACGGGCGGCGGTTTTGTCGATTTATTAGCCCTGGATGAGAACGGCGACCTGGTAGTAATCGAATTAAAAAGGGATAAAACCCCGCGTGAGATTACGGCGCAAGCTTTGGACTACGCGTCGTCATTGAAGGAATTCGATTATCAACAGGTTTTGGGAGTTGCGGCGGAATTCTACGGGGGCGTTGATAAATTTAAGGATGAGTTTAAAGCAAAGTTTGATAGTGAATTACCGGAATCCCTGAATCAAGAACACCGGATCATTGTCGTAGCTTCGAGACTGGATGATAGCACGGAACGGGTAATTAATTACCTATCGCAGGAATACGGCGTTCCAATAAATGCAGTATTATTCGAATATTTTAAAGACTACAAGGGCCAGGGGTTTTTAGCTAAGACCACGCTTATAGAAGAAGAAACGGCAAAAGCGAGAACGAAAACGAAACGAGGGCCAAATCTTACTTGGGAAAAGGTCGACGAGATCGTTGAGGAAAGGAAAGTAGCTGCCCTATATGATAGGGTATCCGAAGTAGTTAGAGGAGCTTTTTCGCGGCATACGACGAGAACCACAGTGGCTTTCGATCTGCGTCTTCCTGAAGGCCGTGGTAGGCGGGTAATATTTTTCGTGTCCCCTTACGAGAGCTCGGCGGAAGAAGGATTATCGATTGCGTTTTATCGAAAGCGGATAGAGAAATACTTCGATTTCGATGTTATTAGTTGGGCAAAGGAGTTTGGAGGTAAAGAAGAAATCGCGTACAGCGATACTACTATTTTCGTATTCAATATAAAAGACAGGGACGAAATCGGAAGGTTATTTCAACCATTACTAAAAGATTAGGTGCGCTGATGTTAGGTAAATACATATGTTCCGCCTCGAGTCTAAA
>JAZGGY010000279.1:0-7523 GCA_036480675.1 bacterium
CGCTGCGGCAGCGCGGCGAGGCCGACGCGGCCGAGGCGGCGCCGGCGGTCCCGCCCGGGCGAAGCGCGCCGACGTGGCGGGCGGCGGCCGCGGGCTTTATCGCCGGCGGTGCGGCGCTCGCGGCGCAAGTGCTTTGGACGCGTGCGCTGGCCAACGTCGTGGGCTCGGCGACGTACGCGTTCGCGGCGATGTTGGCGGTGATACTATTGGCTATCGCCGCGGGCGCGGCGGTCCACCGCCGGCTGGGACCCGACGCGGGCGGCTCGTCCTTGTTCTACGGCGCGTGCTGCCTGGCGGCGGCGGCCGGCCTCGCGGCCAGCGTCGTAGCCCTGCGCGGCGCACCCTATCTTTTCCTGGTCGCGTACGGCGCCGCGGGCGGCGGCTTCGGCGTCGCGCTGGCGTTGGTGTTCGCGATCGCCGCGTTCGTTCTTTTCGTGCCGTCGTTCTTCCTGGGTATAATCCTGCCGATAACCGTAGCGGCGGCGCGGCGACGGGCGGCCGGGACGCGCGTCGGCTACCTCTACGCCGCCAATACCGGGGGCGCGATCGTCGGCAGCCTGGTCGGGACGTTTTTATTGTTACCATGGCTCGGGCCGACGGGCGGCCTGCGCGCGGTGGCTTTGGCGGCGATAGCGGCGGCCTTCGTTTGGGGCGTCTCGCGACGGCGCGTCGTCTGGCAAGGACCTTTGGCCGTGGCGCTCGCGGCGTTGGTCGTCGTCGCGCCCGGGCCCAGCCCCCATTCGCTCACGCTCGGCGCCGGCATAAGCCCCGGTTATTACCTCGACGAGAACGGCAAGCCCACCTTCGACGAAGCGGCGCAAGAGGAGCTGTTGTTCTACGAGGAGAGCGTCGACGCCTCGGTGGCCGTCATCTCGTACGGGCCGATTCGCTCGCTGAAAATAAACGGCAAGACCGTCGCCTCCACCAACTACGACGACGTGCGGGTGGAGCGGGCGTTGGGCGAGTTGCCGCTGCGGGAATTTGACGAGATAGGCGTCAACAACCGCGACGTCGCCGACGACGTGTTAGTTATCGGCCTCGGCACCGGCATCACGCTGGGCGCGTTGACGGGCGACCCTCTGCTCAGGAACGTCGTATGCGTTGAAATTAATCCGGCCGTCGCCGCGGCGTCCCGTTATTTCGACCACGCCAGCGGCGCTCCCTTGGACGACCCCCGCGTCGAGCTGGTCCGCGAGGACGGCCGCTCGTACGTCCTCGGCACGGAGAAACGGTTCGACGTCATAACGTCCGACCCGATACACCCCTGGACCAAGGGCTCGTCGTCGCTTTTTACGGTCGAGCACTTCCGCAATTGCTCGCGGATTTTGGAGCCCGGCGGCGTGATGGCGCAGTGGCTGCCGCTGTACCAGCTTGCGCCCGAGGATTATCTGACCGCGGTCCGGTCGTTCGCCGGCGGTTTCGATTACGTCAGGTTGTATTACACCGGCCGCGATACCGTCCTAATCGGTTCGAAAACCCCCTGGATCGAGAAGAAAAAAGCGCGACCTTATTTGATAGCGAGCGACGAGGCCGTCCACAAACTCGTCGCCGACGTGGAGCCGAATACCGAGGACCGGTTGATTCTGGAGTACACGGCGCCGCGCTCGCTTTACGAGAAAACCGAAGCCGCTAACCTGGCTGTGCTTTTACGACTGCGCGGCGATAGCGATAACCCTCCTTGCGAAGCGGTAACATATTTGATGGAAGGCCGCCTGGCGTATTTGGAGAGTGACGAGGTTTCGGCCGAGGCTTCTTACCGGCGCGGTTTGGAACTCAGCCCGTGGAACGAGGACCTCCGTCAGGCGCTGGCCGACCTTTACTTCGAATGGGGTATGGCGGCCGCGGAGGCGGACGACGACGCCCGGGCGCGGGAGTGGTTCCGCGCCGCGCTGGAGCTTACGCCGGGCGACGAGGCCGCGGCGGTTAATCTCGAGGCTTTGGGGGGGTAGGGGCGAGGCCGGCGCAGGCCAGCAGCGTTTGCAGTTGGCCCGGCCGGTCGTAGGGCCAGATGAATTCGGCGGCGGCCTCGTGGGCGCGGGCCGCTACTTCAGTTGCTACGTCCGGATTACGTAAGACGAAAATAATCCGGTCCGCGAGCGCCTCCGGGTCGTCCGGGGGGGCGAGGAAGCCCGTCTCGCCGTCGCGTACGAGGAACGGGACGCCGCCCACCGCGGCGGCCACTACCGGCACGCGGGCCCACATCGCCTCCAGCACGCTGTTGGGGTGGTTGTCGTCGCGGGTAGGGTTGACCACCAGCGTCGCCCTTTGCAGGTACGGCAGAAGGTCCTCGTGGGGGAGGAAGCCGTGGAACCGCACGCGGCCCGGCGCGACTTCCCGGGCGAGGCGCTCGAGTCCGGGCCGGTCGTCGCCGTCGCCGCACAGGTGGAGTTCGGCCTCGGGGAACTCGCGGGCGACTTTTCCGAACGCGCGCACGGCCACGTCGACGCCGCCCACGTAGTCGTGGCGCCGGGGACACAGGATGAGCAGCGGCCCGTCGGCCCCGGCCGCGCGGGAGGGCAAACGCGATACGTCGACGATGTCAGGGACGACGTGGGCCCGCATCCCGAATTTCGCGAAGACGCCCTGGAGGTAGCGCCCCGGGACGACGACGGCCCGCGCGAGGCGGGAGACGGGGCGGACGAGCCATCCCCACTTGCGAAAGAAGAACCGCGCCAGGCCGCCCTTATACATCAGTATCGCCGGCGCGCCGAAGAGCCGCGCGACGACGAGCGGTACGGCCGAGAAAGCGAAGAACGACGCGTACGAGCCGCCGAAGATTAATACCAAATCGCAGCGCCGCAGCTTGCGCAGCTCGCGCAGGACGTGCAAGAAACGCGGCGAACGCGGCTTGCGCCGGCCGAAGGGGTTGGTATTAATCGTGACGACGCGCGCGCCGTCCCGGGCCAGGATTTCGGCGAGCATCCGGGCCTGGTGCGGCATTCCGCCGGGCGGCGGCGGGAACGCGGCGACGATAGCTACTTTGACCTTCGACGGCATCGGTAATTTAATCCTTGAAATTTCGACCGTTTTACCTAATCATTCTATAAGGAAAACCGATAAAAGTCAAATGCCGAGGCGACGACGGGCCGCGGCGAGGATATGAAGGCCAGAATAATATTGCTAATTACGGCCTGGGCGGCGGGGAGCGCCGCCGCGGGCTGGTTCCAAAAAGCCGACTGGTTGGCGGCGGTGACGTACCGCCAGGCCGAGGACGCGATCTACTTCGACACCACCGGCGAGCTGCCGCCGCAGGTAAAGGTCGTCGCCCAGGGCGACCCCAACCTCATAAAGCTCGAGCTCGCCAACCTGCGCATTAACCCCCGCATCTATACTTTAACGCCGCGCGACGGCGTCGTCATCGACATCCGACTGGAGGGATTCGGGGAGCGCGGTCGCTCGCGCGTCGAGGTCGCCGTCGACCTGGCCAAGCCGTTCGAGTACGAGCTCGAGCGGCGCCAGGTGGAGGGCAAAGTCTCGCAGGTAATATTGCGATTGACCAACGTCGACGTGACGCGCGTCCAACCCGACGCGGCCGGCAAGGCGCCGTTGTACGCCCGCCCCGCGGCCGGCGCCCCAATAGTGGCGTACGTTCACTACCATACTCGCGTCGAGGTTTACGACTACGCGAAGGAAATGTATCTGGTAAAGCCGCCCGACGGCACGCTTGGTTGGGTCGTGGGGGAGAATTTAAAAATAGAGGGCGAAAATCCTTTCGTCAAAGAGGAGCCCCTTCCGATACCCGTCACGCCCCGGAGCGAGATCGTCGCCACCGCCAAGAAGTACCTGGGCGTGCCGTACGTCTGGGGCGGGACGTCGGCGGACGGCTTCGACTGCTCGGGCCTGGTCCAGATGGTCTTCGCCGAGAACGGAGTCTCGCTGCCGCGCGGGTCCGGCGACCAGTACCGCAAAGGCCGCAAGATTTCCAAGGGGGGCATGAGGCCCGGAGACCTGGTGTTCTTCCGGACTTATACTTCCGGGCCGTCGCACGTCGGCATCTACGCCGGCGACGGCAAATTTATACACGCCGAGTCGTCGCCGCGCGGCGTTTCCGTCACGCCGCTGAGCCAACCGTACTGGGACGAGCGCTTCCTCGGCGCGCGAACGTGGCTCGCGGCTTAGTTGTATTTTTCGCGGAACGAAACCCTGGCGAGTCTAATAATATTGAAACGGTGCGCCGGCGCAAATAACGTTTGGCGCGGTCTTTCGCCGTATGTTATAGTGGCGCAATCGGGCCGTGCCCCTCTTCGGCGCGGCGGCGTTGTATTTACTTTCGGCGCGGAGGTGCTTTGTCGTGGCGATTAAATTGAATATTCCGGTGGAAGACGCCGACGTCGTCAAGAATTTAAAGGCCGGTGAGGAGGTACTCCTGACCGGCCTTATGTATACCGCGCGCGACGCCGCCCACAAGCGGCTGATCGAGCTCCTCGAGAGCGGCGAGCCGCTTCCGGTCGACCTGGACGGCGCGTGCATTTACTACGTGGGGCCGTCGCCGGCGCGCCCCGGCAACGTCATCGGCTCGGCGGGGCCCACTACCTCCGGCCGGGTCGACTCTTACACCCCCAGGTTGCTGGAGCAGGGCTTGAAGTTAATGATCGGCAAGGGGAAGCGTAACGACGACGTCAAGAAGGCCATACAAAAACACGGCGCGGCGTACCTGGCCGCTACCGGGGGCGCCGCGGCGCTGCTGGCCGACCGCATAAAGGCCGCGCGCATAGTGGCGTACGAGGACTTGGGGCCGGAGGCCATCCGCGAGCTGACGGTGGAGGACTTCCCGGCGGTGGTGGTTAACGACGCCGCCGGCGGCGACGCGTACGTCGAGGGCGCGAGGAAGTACAACCGCGAATAGATGTCGGCGGACGAGAAGGAAACGAGTCGCGTAAGTCGGCGCGAGTTTTTGAAGGCCGGCGCCGCCGCGGGCGCGTTCGCGGTCATGGCGGGCGCGTTCCCGGAGGTAGTGTGGGCCGGGGAGCGCGGGCGGCCGGACCTCTCCGGCCTGGGTGAACTTATTAACCCGTTCGACGTGGCCGTGGCGCCCGACGGAACTGTGTACGTCGCCAACGCCGGCCGCTACGGCGTCGTGCGGCTCGCCGCGGGAGAGGGCCGCTACCTGGGCACCGGGCCCGGGACCGCCGACGGCCGGTTCAACTTCCCCATGGGCGTGGACGTCGCCCCCGACGACGGCGTCTTCGTCGCCGACACCAACAACGGCCGCATTCAAGTGTTCGACGCCGACGGCGTTCACGTCAGGACCTTCGGGCGGCCGGGCTACCTCGACGGCGAGTTCCTCCGGCCGAAGAGCGTTTGCCGCTACGAGGCCGGCGCTCTCGTGGCCGATACCCGCAACCACCGCATCCAATACGTCGACCTCCAGAGTACGAGGCTGGCCTCCGACGAGCCGGTAACGCGGGCCATATTGGGCGGCCTGGGCGACGGCCCCACCGAACTCAAGCTGCCGCGGTACGTCGCGGCCGACGCCGAGAAGCGCATTTACGTCGCCGACGCCGGCCACGCCGTCGTAAAGATTTTCGACCTCGGCGGCGACGTAATGGCGACGCTCGGGCAGGGCATTTTGCTGGAACCGGCGGGTATCGTGACCGCCGACGGGACGACCTTCGTTGCGGACGCCGGCGGCGCGCGCGTGTTGGCGTTCGATAACGGCGGCCGCAAGCTGGGTTCGATTAAAGGATTGAAAGGTTTAAAGGAACCGCGCGGCGTCGCGCTGGCCGACGGGTACCTCCTCGTCGCGGACCCGAAGGCGGCGCGCGTCTTCGTGGCCGAGGTTTAACGCTGTGAACGTCGATTACGGCATATTGTTCTACGGGACCGCGGCGCTCCTTCTGAGCGCGATGGTCGGCCTGGAGGTCTACCGCCTGCGGGCCGGGAAGCGCGGCCGCTTCCGGCGCTTTGTCGACGGAGAGGTCGCCTTCGGCCTGGCGCCGCGTAACGCCGAGGTCGAGCTCGACGACGGCCGCGTCGTTGAAGCGACGGTTCCGGGCTGCACGCAATGCGTTTGCCGCTTCAAGGCCGGCGACGCCGTAGTGGTTACGACGGCCGCGGGCCGTTATTACGTCGGCGCCGGCATCGGCCGCGCCCGCCGCTCCGGGCGCGAGTGCGCTCCTAAGGTAGCCCAGGACGCTCCGTAGCAAGTACGTCACAACACTCGATGTTCACGCTTAACGCCCCCTTATGGCTTTTACGGTAATAGGATACGTAACCCTCGCGGTCTTCGCCGTCGTCCTGGTCCTGACGCTCTTCAGGAAGATAAACCTCCCCATCCAGACGGTCCTTATCCTCATAACGTTGTTCAACGTCGCCGTGGCCGCCGGCTACCGGCTGATGACCGAGGGGCGCCCGGGCGCGCTCCTCCTGGGCAGCGAACTCCTAAGCGGCATCATCCTCCACCCCATAACGGCGCTCCTGGCGGGCCTCTTCCTGGCCGGCGCGCTCACGGCCTCCGGCGGCTTCGACGCGCTGAAGGTCATCATCGAGTGGCTCAAGAAGACGCCGCTGGGCCTGCCGGGCACGATGGTCATCCTCATAAACCTGCCGCTCATCGCGATGTTGCCCTGCGGCCGTATCCTGGGCGCGGCGATGTTGCCGCTGCTGTTCGCCTTCGGCCCGGAGGAGATGCGGGTCGTCTCCAAGGGCCAACTCATCGTCCTCATCGGCGCGTTCGCGCGCAACGCCTTCGGCTCGTGCGGCCCCTCGCCCATCGGCGGCGTGGGCCAGATCGGCGAGGGCTTTCTGGGCGCGCACTTCGCGACGGCGAGCCTGGGCATCCTGCGCGGGCCGCAGTCCTTCGCGCTGCTCCTCGGCACCGCGTTCATGGCGCTGTTCCTCAAGATAATCACGACGCGGATTTACCCCGAGGACTCGGCGCTCCGCGACGCCTTACCGGGCGAAGCGGCCGAGGTGCCCAAGGCCACGGCGCCGACGCGCGGGTACCTCTCGCTCGCCATCTTCGCCGTGGCGCTGCTGGTCTCGATATTCCAGCCCTTCGGCAAGTATCCGGTGCAGACGGTCCTCGTCGCGGCGTGCCTCCTCATCATGGTCTCGTGCCGGGTTAAACTCACCGACCTCATGGCCGGGATATTGCTCATGCCGGTGACGGCTATGGCCGCGGGTTTCCTGGCCGCGGGCTCGCTCTACCTGACGGGCGGCTTCGACGCGCTGAGCAGCTTGCTCAAGGCGCTGTCCGACTTCCGCGTGCTGGGCGTCGCCGGCATGCTCGCCATATTCGTCCAGATACAGACCATCATGCCGCTGAGCTGCTCGCGGATATTGACCGCGGCGCTGGTGCCGACGCTGTACCTCTTCGGCCCCGCCGGCTTCGGCCTCGTGACCTGGACCCAGCTCGCCATCGTAATGTCGGCCTATATGATTAACGCCACGACGTCGTGCGCGCCGTCGCCGTTGGGCGGCGCCGGGATGATGGCGGAGGGGACGCTGCGCGCGGAGACCGGCTACCTCAAGGGGGCGTTCTCTTTCGCGGCCATGGCGGTGATGGCCCCACTTGCGGCCAT
>JAZGGY010000280.1:0-4314 GCA_036480675.1 bacterium
AGCAATGATAACCGCCCGTTTTTCCCTCGCCGCGTTCGGGGGGAAGCGAAACGCCGATTTCGAAGTACGCGGGAACGCCGACGTTCCGGGACAACGCTATAAAATACGAGTGGAAATCGGTGCAGTTACCCCTTCCGACGTCGCAGGCGTGTCGATAATCGCCTCTTCCCCAACCGGTACCGCTCTTGTCATAGGTCATGTGCGCGAGAGAATGGTCGTAAAGCGCTCGCGCCTTCGCCTCCGGCGTCTCTTGCCCCGCCACGACGCTTTCCGCCAGCTTACGGATCTCCGGTGCCAGCGGTACAAGTGTTTGGCCTTCGAGCGCCCTCTCCACCAGATATTTGTCGCGCTCCCGGCCGAACGCCTCCGTGTCCGCGTAGCGCTCCGCGCGGAAAGCCATTTCCACGTCGAAGGTAGCCGGGGGGCCCTCGACCTTCAGGTACAACGTCTTATTGCCGTACCGGTCGTCGGTCGTAATCTGGAAGGGGAAAGGACTCTTGACGTTAAATTCAGTGATTTTTTGGTGTACGCGATCCTGAGGGACGGGGATCCAAAGCTCCAGCGCCTCGGCCCCCTCCGGGACGCCCTCGACGTGGGCCACGTACCGTATCTCCACCGACCGCTCGGTCGCCGCCGCCGGCGCGATCGAAGTGTATAAACAAACCGAACAAGATAAGGAAGCTATAATTAAAACCCGCATTTACGATCCTCCGGTAGGGGAGGGTATCGGGATTAAACGCCGATCTCCGTGCCCCCAAGAATGTAACGAGCCTCGCGCGCAACAAGCTACCGCGCGTTCCGCGCCGAACCTGCGTTACCATTTCCATGTGAGGTGACGCCCGCGACCGGGGGATAAATTAGCTACGGGGAACGTCCCGAGGAAGAGGGGGACCCGAGCCGTCGGCCGTCCGTCCGAACTCTTTGCTGCGGGGGCGGCGCCCAGCCGGCGCCGGTACACCCGTTCATCAACCACGGGAGGTCAAATTGCGGCTCCGGATAAAGCCCCAAACAAAAACAAACGCCACGGCTCTCACCCCTTTCGTAAATTGGGCGGGAATTATTACGCCTAACTCTACGGCGCTGGAACGCCCAACGTCTCTTTTTATCATAATTTAAAAAACGGTCAAGTTCGAATTGAAGCGAAGGGGCCTTACTGTCGAACCGGCATTTCCGCCGCGCGCCGCTTCCGCCTCCCCGCCAACGGGAGACGGAGCATCGTCTTATTACGGTCCAAGTCCGGCCCGCGACCGGGAAACGA
Organism: bacterium; assembly: GCA_036480675.1. Classification (GTDB taxonomy): domain Bacteria; phylum RBG-13-66-14; class B26-G2; order WVWN01; family WVWN01; genus WVWN01. The sequence goes on from JAZGGY010000280.1 coordinate 1,259, forward strand.
TCGTTCGTTCGAACGCACAAACGAATATCCGTCGCGGCCGACCGAATCTCGTCAGCTCTATTTTCTCTTGACAAACGTTCCGAGGTCAGTTAAATGATGTTATAATTGATGACTAATCTGGTAATATTAAGCGAGACTCCGCCCGTTACCCGCCTGCGAGAGAGAGACGTATCAAAAATGCCGCCGGGAAGTGAAGAACGCCGTTTGAAGCTCGGGCCGCGATGGTGGCTCAAAAGGACCGCGCTCCTCGCGGCCACCGCGACGCTGGGTTTCGGCACGGTTTACGGGACGCTAAAATATTTGGAATCCCGGGAACCGCTCGTAAACCTTTCGGAGCGCGAGAACAACGCGGCGGCACCGGGTTCCGGGCCCGGCGACGGCAAACACCTGCGCTTCGCAATAGCGACGATGGTAACGCCCGAGAGCACTTTCCGCGATTACAAGCGTCTCGTCGACCGGATCAGCCGGGATGTAGGCCGCGAGGGAATCTTCTTGATCCCTCCCTCTTATACCGACGCCCGCAATAAACTCGAGGACGGGACCGTGGACGTCGCTCTCGTATGCACCGGTACCTACGTGCACGCCCTCCCCGGAGGCCGGATCGGACTATTGGCGCAACCCGAATTCGCGGAGGGGCGCAAGTACCAATCCCTCTTCCTCGTACCCGCCCAAAGTCCTTACCGAACCTTGGAAGACCTTCGCGGGAAAACGGTGGCCTTCACCGACCCCGAATCCAACACGGGGTGCATCGTCCCCACGGCCAAAATAAACGCCTTGGGCCAAGACCCGGCCTCTTTCTTCGGGGAAATCGTGTTTACGGGCAGCCACGACAGGTCGATAGCGGCCGTGGAGACCGGGCTCGTCTCGTGCGCCGCGGTGGACTCGCTGGTGTGGCTATCGAAGCTCGAGGTAGATCCGTCGCTTGCGAATCGGGTAAGAATTATTTGGCAAAGCGAACCTTACGGGCCGCCGCCGATCGTCGTCCCCGCCGGCCTCGACGAAAAACTACGCGACTCGCTGCAAATAGCGTTCTTGGCGTTGGACAAGGACAGGGAGGGGCGCGAGATCCTCGCCGCGATCGGGATCCGACGCTTCGTGGCGCCCGAGCCCGAGGACTACCGCTCCGCAATCGCGGTCCGCGAAACTTTCGAAATCGAGGCAGGTGCGCCATAAAGCTAACCCGTTGGTCTATGGGTCAACTCGTCGCGTGGGTCGGCAGCCTTGCGCTTCTCGTCCTTTTCGTGCCCGCGGCTTTGTATTTCACGTTGCACGTTTCCTCGGCTTCGGAACGGGCTCTCGCCGAGCACGGGAGCGGCGTAGCCGAAAACCTCGCCTCCCAGATCGTCTCCCCTCTTCTCACCGGCGACCGATTAACGCTGCACGACACGTTAAGTAAAACCCTCTCGGCCGACAGCAACATCCGTTACGTTTGCATCGAAGACGAGCGAGGCGAAATCACCGCCTCCACGTTCGAGGGAGGGTATCCTCCCGGGCTCCCCGCGCTGTGGAGGGAAAACCCGAGCGCAGCCGTCCGATTCCGCACGGACGAGGGCCCCTTCACCGACGTCGCCGCGCCGATAATGGACGGGCGCCTCGGGAGGCTGCACGTCGGGTTATCGCGCGGCGAGGCCGTCGCCGCCACGCGCGGATATTTATTTATATGGGGCGCCTCGTTCGTGGGCGCGTTTGCGGTCGTTCTTTGGGGCGCCCATTTGGTCGCGGCGCGCATCAGCCGGCCGTTACGTCGCTTGGAGGATAGAGTGCAGCGCTACCCCCAGCAGCCGTGGACCGACGGCGAGGAGAATATCTCGGGGACGAAGGAGGTCGCGGCGCTGGCGCGAGGTTTCTCCGAGATGGCGGAGCGGCAGGAGGCGCTGGAACGCGAACGCGCCGTGACGCAGGCGCGGTTGATCCACGCCCAGCGACTCGCAGCCTTGGGGGAACTAGCCGCGGGCCTTAGCCACGAAGTCCATAATCCTCTTGACGGTATGTTAGAATGTGTGCGGTACTTGGAGGCGGATAAGAACAAGAGCGAGCGCCAGGCTAAGTACGCACCTATGTTACGCGACGGCCTGGAGCGGATAGCCACCGCCATGCAGCAAATGTTAACCTTCGCGAAATCGGGCCGGGAGACGTCGGTCGAGAAATGCGCCGCCGGCGATGTCGTCGCGTCGTTGGTCCCGGTTTTGGAAAGCCGCCTAGCGGCCCGCAACGTCAAGTTGTCGTGGCGCAATGTGAACGGCGCGTGCACGTGCCTTTGCAACGAGTCCAGCGTCTCCCAGGCGCTTTTAAACCTCGTCCTCAACGCCGCGGAGGCCGCCCAGGAAAACGCCGCCCCGGAGGTATCGATCGAGATAGGGCACGACAAGACGTGGGTCCGGATCGCCGTCGAAGATAACGGCCCCGACATCCCGGGGGATTTAAGAGAACGTATTTTCGAACCGTTCTTCACAACCAAGCCCGGCGAGAAGGGTACGGGGCTCGGCCTCTCGATCTCTCGCCAGTTGGTGCGCGCCGTAGGGGGCGAGCTGGAGTTGGCCGAAGGTCCCACGCGGCTGGGCGGCGCCCGTTTCGTAATTCGAATTCCTTGCCAAGAAAGTAGAACTTGCGATGAATAAACAAGCCAAAGCGAAAGTCCTCGTCGTCGACGACGAACCTATAAAACGCGCGGTTCTGGAGGACGAACTTCGCGAGGCGGGCTACGACGTCGCGGCCGCCTCGAATCCCCTGGAGGCGGAATCGATCCTGGAGAAATCCAACTTCGACGTCGTGCTCACGGACCTGCGGATGCCGGGCCAGGACGGAATCAACTTTTTACGAGAACTCAAGGAGAAGCGCCCTGAACAAAACGTCATCGTAATGACGGCCTACGGTACCGTCGAAACCGCGGTGGAGGCCATGAAATCGGGGGCTTTCGACTACATCCAAAAACCCTTCTCTACGGAGGAACTTCTGCTCAAACTCGACCGCCTCTTGCGTTATGAAGGCCTGTCCAATGAGAACAAAGCCCTTCGCCTCACCCACACGCGGACGCGGGGCGAAACGAAGATCGTAGG
>JAZGGY010000281.1:0-3269 GCA_036480675.1 bacterium
TGTTGCGTTACCAAAACGGAACTTGGCGGGAGGAACCGGGGCATGATAACCACGCTTATAGTAACATTGATATGGTTTCTACTACCGATGGTTGGGTGATAGGGCGCGACGGTCCGACGGATAAATGGAAAGTATGGCGTTGGAACGGTTCGACGTGGAGTGAGTTCCAAACTGTGACGGGGGCAATAGAGTGTATAGACATGATCGACGCTAACCACGGGTGGATAGGGGGCGCTAGGTATTTTTTACGGTTTGACGGATCTAGTTGGGTTTGGGGTGGAAGCGCGCCGCGTACTATGTACGGTATTCATATGTTTTCCGATAATATAGGGTGGGCTGTAGGGAACCGTTATATAACGCGGCGGTCAGGCGGTTCATGGGTAGAGGATCATTTCAATAGTAATTGGCTATTGGGCGCCGTTCGTATGGTGAACGTTAACCAGGGATGGGCTTCCGGTTATACAAGGGTAGGCGAAAAAGGCTTAATAACAAAATATAACGGCTTTTGGCGCGAATTCAAGGTTTTCGATAATTCTACGACTATAGGAAGTCTGGATATATTCCAAGGTAACTTTGGTTGGTGCGTCGGTCAAAAGACTACGTCGCCACCATACGGCGGTTTCATTGGTTTTTTTGACGGCCAAAATTGGTTTGAAATAGGTTCGCCAACTACAAACGCGTTGGGTGGTATTAAAATAATCGACCGGGATAATGCTTGGGCTGTCGGGTATTACGGTACAATTTTGAAATATAAACCTAACGTTTCAGTTATTGAAACGTCGCTAGGGAAAATTAAGGCTAAATACCGTTAACAATTAACCAAGGAGGGTACGAAATGGCAACGTACACTGATCCTATTGCTAAAGAGTGGAAATTGGATACGTATGAAGATTTCGCGGGAGGTACCACAAACGGGACGGAGCTCGAAAACCCGAACTACACCGGGAAGGTCATCCTCGAATGTAAACTCGGTACGAATAAGCTAGGGCCGACCGAAAAAGACTGGAACCCTAGTTTCGAAGATAAACACCCAACTGAGCCAAGGCCGGAACATTGGTCCTTCGAGTTCCCCTCCACCGGCTCGACGTACGTCCAGGGCGAACCGGAGGAGGCCTACGAGGGCGACGACTTCGTCAAAATCGCGGACGAGAGCGAACAGGGCCGCGAAATACACAAGACCGGGAAGTTAATCCTCTTCGGGGGAACCGGCCGGCCTTCGGGCCGGTTTTTTTATTAATTACCGCGAACTCTCCTCAGTCGCGGCCCTACCACCGGGCGCCGTTGATTTATCGCAGCGCGCGTGTTATATTTTTTACAAGTTAAAAACCTATGGCGGTTCGCAAGAAAGACCGGAGCCCGTACGTGCGGGAGAACGTGCTGGCGCTCAGAAGGCGCCGGCGTTTCGTCGAGGTATACTTCGTCGTGGCGCTGTCCCTCGTCGCCGTCGTCCTCATCCTCCACACGCTCTTCGTCATAGGCCGGCTGCGGCGCGAGTTCCGCGTCACCAGCAACGCCTACGCCACCTTCCAGACGCTACTCGCCTCCGACCTCCAGGACCCGGGGATGGAGGAAGTCATCATCCTGCTGGCGCAGGACATCGGTGGCACGATGAATTTCCCCACCGTCGCCACCGACGCCCGGGGAACGCCCCAGGTGTGGTGGCCCGGCTTCAACGAGCGGCTGGGGGCGGACCCGGACGAGAACCTCGAGCTGGTCCGGGGTTTCGCCGCCGACCTCGACCGCCGCAACGACCCCATACCCATAATCCGCTTCGAGATCGACGAGGCCACGGGCCGGCCCGCGGACCGCCTTTTCGGCCGGTTCCACTACGGCGAGCCGCGGACCATCCGCCTGCTGTACTGGGTGCCGGCGCTGGAGCTGGTTCTCATAGCCGCGTTTACGTTTACGGGGGTTCTGGCGTACCGACGGCTGAAGAGGACGGAGCAGCAGGCCATCTGGGCCGGGATGGCGCGGGAGACGGCCCACCAGCTCGGGACGCCGGTAACGTCCCTCATCGGCTGGCTCGAGCACCTGCGCGAGCGGGCGGGCGACGTCGAAGCGCTGCGCGAGCCCCTGGACGAGATGGCCGAGGACATTAAGCGCCTTGAGAAAGTGGCCGCCCGCTTCCAGGAGATAGGCGCGCCGGTGCGATTGCCGGAGGGCGACGTCGTGCCGTTGGTGGAGCGGGCGGTGGCGTACGGTCGACGCCGCGCGCCGGCCCAGGCCGAGATAACGTTCGAGGCTGTTACGCCCGCGAAGTTGCTGGTCCCCCATAGTCCCATCTTGATGGAGTGGGTGGTGGAGAACTTCGTCAAAAACGCCGTCGACGCGACCAAGAGCCTGCAGCCCGGGCAGGGCCGCATCGTCGTGGAGGTACGGGAGGATAAAGACTTCGTCGCCGTAGCCGTAACCGACAACGGCGTCGGCATAGACCCGGCGGAGATGGGTCTGATATTCACGCCCGGATACAGCACCAAAGAGAAAGGGTGGGGTTTGGGCCTTTCCCTGGTGAAGCGGATCGTGGAAGAGGTTCATCACGGCCGGCTCGACGTTCGCAGCGAGCCGGGCAAGGGCTCTACTTTCACCGCCTACGTGCCGCGAAGGTCGCGGAAAAAGGGAGAAAGTTAAATGCGGATACGTAAACGGACTATCGCCGCTTGCGGCGCGTCGGCCTTCTTGGCAGCGCTCGCGCTTGGGCCTTTGTTTTCCTGCGGCGCGCCCCCCGCCGGCGAAGGGGAGTTCACGCTCATCGCCGACAGCCTGGGCGAGGTCCCGATGCACGCCGACGCGCTCAAGTTGGACAGCCTCGCGTTCGCGTCCGACGGCTCGATGGAGACGCGGTGGACGACGGTGTCGCATATGGAACCCGGTTTCTTCATCGAGCTGAGGTTCGACCGTCCCCGCAAGGTCGCGGGCCTGGTGCTGAATTCTAAGCCGTCGCCCGAGGACTTCCCGCGCGGCTTCGTCGTCGAGGTGTCGGGCGACGGGAGCGATTGGGAGGAGGCCGCCGCGGGCGGGCCCGACGCGACGAAAAAAGGCGTTACGACCATAACCTTCGACCACCCGCGCGAGGTACGCCACGTGCTGGTGACCTTGAACAAGGCCGCTCCCTATTGGTGGTCGATCTACGAATTGGAAATAAAATACGCCGAGTAGCGATATGCCGGTTTTAGCGCGCGGGCGCGATTTCGCCGCCTCCTTCGGGGGGCGGTTTGGCCGGAAGACGGCCCCTACCGAGAGAGCGTTGGTGGCCGCGCTCTTGGTCTTCG
>JAZGGY010000282.1:0-9344 GCA_036480675.1 bacterium
ACGAGGTGGGTATATTCAAACCTTCTATGACGCCGTTCGACGAGCTGGTTGCCGGCGACGTCGGCTACGTCGCGGCGAACGTGAAGGAAATCGCGGAGGCCCGCGTCGGCGATACCATAACGTACGCCGAGGGCGGCGTCACCGAGCCTTTGCCCGGGTACCGGGAAGTACGGCCTATGGTCTTCGCCAGCCTTTTCCCGGTGGAGGCCGACGACTACGAGCTCTTGAAGCGCGGCCTGGAGAAGCTGGCGTTGAACGACGCGGCGCTGAGTTGGCAGGCGGAGGAGTCGGCGGCCCTGGGCTTTGGCTTCCGGTGCGGCTTCCTGGGCGTGCTTCATATGGAAATCGTGCGCGAGCGGCTCGAGCGCGAGTACGAGCTCGAGGTCATTACGACGATGCCCCACGTCGCGTACGAAGTGACGACGCGCGACGGCGTGACGCAATACGTCGAGAACCCCGCGAGGCTACCCGACCCGGCGGAGATTGAGGTAATAGGCGAGCCGTTCGTCGAGGCCACGGTTTATACGCCGGCGCGGTACGTCGGCCCGGTGGTGGAGCTGATGAAGAGCCGCCGGGGCGAGCACGTCAGCATGGAGTTCTTCGCCGGCGACCGCGTCGCGATTAAGTACCGTTTGCCGCTGGTCGAGATAATCGTCGACTTCTTCGATAAACTGAAGGCGCTCTCGCAGGGGTACGCCTCGCTCGACTACGACCACGTCGGCTACCGGCCGTCGAAGATGGTGAAGCTGGACTTGCTGCTCAACGGCAAGGCGGTAGACGCGCTGAGCGTCATCGTCCACGATGAGCGGGCGTCCCGGCGGGGTCGAGAGCTTGTGACGAAACTCAGGCGCGAGATCCCGCGGCAGCTCTACGAGGTGGTTATTCAGGCCGCCGTCGGCTCGCGTGTCATCGCCCGGGAGACGCTCAAGCCGTTACGTAAAAACGTCACCGCCAAGTGCTACGGCGGCGACGTCACGCGGAAGCGCAAACTGTTGGAGAAGCAGAAGGCCGGCAAGAAGCGGATGAAGCAGGTGGGCAACGTCGCCGTCCCGCAGGAGGCGTTCCTGGCGGTGCTGAGGACGGAGGGGTAGCCGTGAGGTACGCCCAGCGTAAAAAACCCGGCTTCGCGGCCGGGTTTTTCGCGTTCGCGGCGGGTGTTAGCGCGGCCGGGGATTTACCGGGGGCGCGGAGCGGCGCGCGTGGTAGGACCGGCCTGCGGGGCCGACGATGGGGCCGCCCTGTTCCACCGTCTCGGGCAACCGTTCCGAAAAATCGACTAGGTTGTGGAGCAATTCGAACTGCTCGTCGGCGGCGATAGCGTAGAATTGCACTTCCGGGTGGGCGCAGACGACGTTCCCCGTAATCCTCCATGACCCGATAATAGGCCATTCGGGAGGAAGGCCGCCTTCTGACGTATACCAGTGCTTGTATAAGATCGCGATGGCGGCCCCGCGAGCCTCGGCCAGCGCCGCGATTTCGCGCGTGTCGTAACGCCGGAGGACCTTCGCCTCGACCACCTCCATGGTCGCCAGGCCGACCAGGTCCAAGCATTTGATATCGGCAAGGTAATTGATGGCGCCTATGTCGTTTGCGGCGACGACTTCGCCGGTGTAGAATTCCTTCAGGAACAGGCCCATTTGATATTGTTGTTCGTAGATGTTGGCCGTGGCGCGCGGCGTTTCGCGATAGGCGTTGTAGGCCCGGGTGCACAGAGGCCACGCGGCGAACGCCAGCAGCAGCGCCACCGCGGAATAGTACGCAAGCGAGGCTCTCTTCAATTCGGTGCGAACCGTTTTTAGTACCGCCGCCGGTAGCGCCGCGCCGAGGGTAACCAGACCCAACGTGACGAGGTACGCCTCGTATCGATAGAAGTGCCCGGTTCGACAATATTGCATATGGAGGAAAGCGGCTGCGACGAATACGGCCGGCATTATTACGGCCGGGTGCCATATGTGCCGGTATTTTTTTACGGCGAACGAGAAAGCGGCCAACGACCCGAGAATCAACATCAAGATGTGCTGAGCGCGGGCGACCTTTCCAAAACCGGACAGGTTCAGCACCGTTTTATAACTTAATCCGTGCGCGCCGAAGCGGTCAATATTTAGCAAGATCGAATTCGGCAGGAAGTACCATCCCTTGGACATAGAGATAAAACCCAATACTATTAAGGGGAGCGCTCCCGCCGCCAAGACCAGAAACGCGGCCGGTAGTTTTTTCTTGAAAAGGAGTAACGCCGCCACGACCGCGACCAGGAATATGTCCTCGTACCGGGCGAGGATCACGAGAAGCGACAGGCCGATTACCGCGGCGTAGTCCTTGCCGGCCGGCGTGCTTTTCGCCAGGGCGGACGTCGACGCGTAAAGGAACGCGACGGCGAGGAACGTATGCATCGTATGTTCCATGCCGCTGAAGATGAGCGTGGGGAGGGGTGTTAAGAACGTTATCGCGAAAAGGCAGACGAAGAGGCGTATTTTCCCGACGCCGGTTTTTTTCAGGACAACGAAGGCCACCGCGCAAACCGCCGTTGCGAAGAGGACGTTCAATATAAACGGCGTTGCGCCGTTCACCCCGAAGGCGTAGTAACACGCCGTCAATACCAGGAGCCAAAGGGGTGACGAGGAGGTCGACGAGAACCCGTACCGGGTTACGCCCCAGACGCCGTGAAGGGCGATATTTTTCGCCATCGCCATGTGTATGTAGGCGTCGTCGAGGGCGTAAACGAGGTGCCCGTCCGTCCCTTCAAGCGATATTACCAGGAGCCAGCCGACCGCGAGCCAAAGCGAAACGACCGCCGCGACCAGCGGCCAATAATCGCTAATAATCCTTTTCACGACGGCAACCTCTCCTCCAAGTCGAAAGAGCTTTCTACGTAATGATACCCGCTGTCGCCCTCGGCGTCAACATCCTATGTCAAAGTCCCAGGCGGTCGGTAGGCCGCGGGGCGGACCCGTTTCGGCAGCTATGACTACGGCGAGGGCAACGTGTATAATCGCCGAAGGAAACCGGGTTCGGGCGCGCCTCGTTCACGCCGCCGTTCCCCAGGAGGCGTTCCTGGCGGTGCTTAAGACGGAGGGGTAGAACAGGCTATCGTAGTAAAATAAAAGCCGGCCCTAAGGGCCGGCGTTTTCGTACTGATTTGTAACGGTAAGTTACCTATCTTTCCTTGGGGCATTCCACGACGAAATACGAGAACCCGGAGCCGTCAAAGAACCCGGGCGAACCCTCGAACTTCCCCGTTTTGGGGTCGTATATGATCTTCTCGGTGATTTCGCCGCCGTCTTCGTCCTGCTCGGTGTCGTGGGCCACGTATATTACGTATTTGCCGTTGGCCAATCTGGCGATGCCGACCACCGCGGCGCAGTGCCAGTCGCCGAGCAACTCGACGTCCTGGCCGGCCTTGATCTCCTTTATGATTTGGTCGAAATTCGTAATCTTGCGGGTGGTTACGCGGTAGCCGTTGGCTTTCATGTATCGGTCTTTAATCTGGTACCAGTTGTAGCCGCAACCAGTGGGGTCCCAACCGGTGGCCTTTTTCATGGTTGGGATGCTCATCTCCCTGTCGGTCAGGCCGAGTTTGAACTTCGCGTTGAGGAAATGAAGGCTGTTCGATACGGCCGCGGGGACGCACTCTTGATCGCCGGCGCCGGCGTTCGGGAATTCGCCCGCGTGATAGGCCGAATCGGCGACGCTGTCGCCGAACTCGGCTTCAGGCGGGTTCAGGAGGAGGGGTGTTCCCCCGATTAAGCCCGGGCCCATAACGTACGAGCGGTCGTTTACCTTCGCCCGTTTGAAATCGCCGGGCATCGCGGTGAGGAGGTTGGACGTCAGGTCGTAAGCATAATCCAACGTCGTCACGTCGGTACCCTTGGTCACGCCCAGGTCGAAACCGAACGTCAAATTCGAGCGTCTCGCCGAAACCGGGACCGGTATGTTTCGAATCACCCATCTTCTACCTACGGCCAGGTTGAAATAGAGGATCATACTCGCGTTTTCGTAACCCAGCGTTGCCGTACCCCAAGCCGAGTTTTTCGTCTCGTGGCCGTCCAGGTCGAAGTCGAGCTGTGCGAACCACAGCGATATGTTGTACGGGTCAGTGATTATTTCCTCGCAAGAGGGTAAAGCTAAAAGAACGGCGATAATGAACGCGGTGATAACGAACCTGTTTAAACGTCCTCGTTTCATTTTCCGTACCCCTTGGTCTGCCGTTCTGTGAGAGCTGAAGTTGAATATTCCCATATTGTGTTTAGTATAGCAGAATTTCGCCCGGAGGCAAATCATACGGGAGAAGCGCGGTACGTTAAGAGGGGTTAAGTGACTGAAATCAATTGGCCCCGGCGTTGCGGCCGGGCTATATTCGAGGAAAAATGTGCCTGCTCAAAACCGTTGACATAATAGTCGGGTTGCTTTAATGTTGCACGTAAGAAGTAAGGAATATCATGAGAAAAGGTATACAGGTACCCGTCGCTGTTATGGCTTTGGCTGCCTCGGCCTTCGCCGAACCCGGCTACGTTATTTGGTGCGGTAAGAGTTGAACGTCGCCGAGGCAATTGCCGCCCGGCGAACGGCCTCGCCGCTGACTTGAGGGTACGCTTCCTTTCAAATTTTTAAATCCGTCTTCGTCCGCACCTGGTGTTGCGTCTTGAAGTTGTCGGCGCCGTCGGGGCCGTACGCGAATAGGACTTTGTGCGTCTGGCCCACGAAGAGCTTGCGGTCGCGCTCGTCGCCCGAGTCGAGCGGGATGGTGAAACTTATCTCCGTAACGCCGCCTTCCTCTTTCCCGCTCTTGTTCGTTACGTTGTCTTGGCCGCCGCCGTTCACGTCGGCGTCGTGGCCGAACAAGCCGCTCCCGTAGTCGTCACGTATGAAGACCTGGCCGTCTTTGACGTAACCTATTATAAGGTTTGCATCCTTCATGACGATGGCGGGGTCGAAGCCGACGGCGACCCAGCCGGTTGTCGGCGCTTTCACCGTCGCGTTCAGGTTTTTCCCCTCCGGCTTCCAAGTAAAGGTTATCCCGTCGATGGTTATGGAACCGCCGTCGCCCGGGCCGACCGGCGGTTCGTCTTCGGCGGTGTTGCAACCGCACGTTAAGGCCGCAAACGCTAGCGCTGCCGCGGCGACGGCCGTGGTTATGAGCTGGGTTCGTGCATCCATTTAAAGCCTCCTTGGACGTTAAAATTCGATTAGCCTATAGATATTGAAGCCGAGGTAGAGGTCGTTGGTGTCGGCGCCCAGCATCAGACGCCTCGTGCCGATCTGCGAGCTGTTGCCGACGAGTAACGCGAAGTGGTGGCCGTACGTCTGGGCCTCGACGCCGGCGGCGAAGCAATCTTCAGGGCCGGTGCGTTCTTCGTCGCGAGCGAAGACGGGATAATATTCGCCGATAAGGGCGATATGTTTGAACAGGCCCTCGCGGTCGAAGCCGACGGCGACGCCGAGGCCGGTGCCGACGCGCTCTTCGTAGCCGTCGTAACCGACCACCAACGCCGGCGAGATTACGCCGAGTATCGGTTCACCTTGGAAAGACAGGTTGTAGAAAAAGTTTTGGCGCCGGTCTTTTATCTCGGGAACGTCGTAACTAAAAAATTCGACGCCGAACTTGGTTTCGGCGAAGCGTGTGAAGCGTAGGGAGTAACTCGCGCCTAACGTGTATTCTTTTTGGCCAAACGTTAACGCTGGCCTAAACTCGAGCCGCCGCCACGGGCAATACCGGAAGCCTAGGTGGACGTTGGCCCCTCCCTTCATGCCCAGAATCGTACCCGCCGGGTCGTAGTCGACCGGTCCTTTGAACCGGTGCTGGAGTTCTATGACGCCGTTACCCGCTTCTAAGCCAGATGGCGTCTCGAGGTTTAGCATATCGCGCTCGAACGCCGGCGTCACCGCCGCGCCGATGAATAGAGCCGTAACGATTTTTATTACGGGTTTATTCATACTTACCTCCTTTGCCAGCCGCAGCGTTATTATAATGGTATCGATTTCATAGGTAAAGCGAATTAGTATGGGCCCGTTTCAGGTTCGGAAGCGGCATTTACAGTAAGACCAAGCCGGTACGAAGATTAGGGTATCGTAATTCGTGCAATAATTCGGCCTTCATCCGCGACGTATCGCCGTAGTAATTCGCCATTCCTATCTTAATGAAGTCGCGCGTCAACGGCGCTCGCGTCCCGAAGGCCGCGGCGAATAGTTCGACGGCGCTTGCCGCGGCGTAGAAAGCCCACCGGGGGAGGCGGGGCGGCCGCCTATATCCCCAATGGTCCGCGGCGGCGTCCAGGAATCCTTGGAGCGTGAGCTCGTCGTCGTCGCCGAGATTGTAAACTCCTGCGACGCCCGGTTTTTCTATCGCCGCGGCGACGGCGGCCAGGAAATCCGGGAGCGCGAGAAGGTGGACCCAAGTCGGCTCCCGCCACACGGCGAATAGATGCCGTTTCAAAAGCCACCTCGCCGCCTCGACCATTAGAACGCCGCGGCCGTAGATCATCCCGGGCCGAAGGGCTATCGGCGCGGTAGAGGTACGCTCGCAAGAGGCGAAGAGATGTTTTTCCGCCGCCAGCCGGGTCCGCGCGTGTACCGACGCGGGATTTCCCGCAAGTATCCCGCGCGCGGGGTGTCCGGGAGAAGATTCACCCTCGACGTGTGGAAAGCTTACCAGGATTATTTTCCCGACGCCGGCGGCCAGGGCCGCGTCCACTAAATTTTGAACGTATCGGACGTTGGTCGTCGTTAGAAATCTCTCCGGCCGAGGTTCGAAAAGGACGCCGGCTAAATGTACGACGGCGTCGACGCCCCGGAGCGGTTCGGCCAGCGTCTCGGCGCGGGCGAGGTCCGCCCGGAAGGTGTGAACGTTCGGCCTTCGGGCGACGTCGGCGGGAACGGGTCTTCTATGAACGAGCAGATTAAGCTCGTGCTTAGACGGGCCCATATGGCGCGCCAGAAACGAACCCAGATTGCCGGTAGCTCCCGTTATAAGGATTTTCATATATTTAGGGGAATGAACGACGGGGCCATTTTAGGCCCGGAAAGTAAGTGATTTGTACTTGTTGGGCACTACGAATAAGAATTGACGGTAATTGTTAGGCACCACAATAGATATCCTTATTTTTCGGGTATTTTCCGTTTTTGGAGCAACGCGCGGACGGTAAAAACCGCGAATACGGCTACGACCAACCAGGCGAAGGCGTCGCCGGCGCGCGGGTAGACGGTCCATACGCCGCGAGTCGGTAAATGGGCCACGACGACCGGGCCTCGGCGGCGAAGTAATCCATCTTAGCGATTGTCCGGCCCAGGTAATCGGTCGCTACCGATACGCCGTCGTTGTTGGGCCTGAAGAGCGAGAAGCCGTTCTCGATTACGCGGAGACGGGGCGATAACGCGCGGTCGGCGAAGTAGGGCGTCAGGTGAACGACGGCCGCCGCAACCGCGAATGCGACGTATTGGTAGACCGGCATTATCACGTCGGTTATGCCGCGCCAGGCGATGAGCCAGAAGACGGCTGCAAACCCGAGCCATAACCAAAGGGTTACCTCGGAAAGGCGCGGTTTATGGGATCGAGGTATATCCATGATTTGTAGGGATTATAACAACGGCGCGCCCGGCGGTCAATTGCGGCCACGGGCCTTACCGTGTTGGTACGCCGCCGGCGGGAGTTTATAGATAAGGTTTATTACGCCGAGGCCGTGAAAAATTATTTAACCGGTTGAGTATTATATATAAAAAGCCGCCCGGAGGGGGCGGCTTTCTTCTTACTTAATTTTACGTTTAGCGGTAAAGCGCCCTGACTTTTCCGAGCGAGGCCGGCGCGACGCTAACCATACCCGGGCACGAAACGCGGTAGATATAGCCGTTCGTGCAGCCGATGAAGAGCGCCGAGTTGTAGTACGCCATGCCGTACGAGGTGGAGGGCGGCGCTAGGAACGAAGCGACGATCGACCCTCCGCCGGCGACGGAATAACCGAAAATGCTAGGTCCGTAAGCGCCCCATATCAACCGATTCCGGTGGTCGTACGTGATGTCGCGGTAATCGGAGTTGGGCATGACGAAGGACGAGAGGATGCTCCCGGTCGACAGGTTGTGGCGCCACGTATAGCTCGGATCGCTGTCGCTCGCGAATAACGCGGTTGTGCCCGCGCCGCCGTCTCCCGTCTGCTGCGGGGCGAGGCCGTACGGGTCGTGGTTTGCACCCCAGGAACCTATTACCGACCCCGTCGTCCAATGGCACCTGTAGACGGTATCGTTGTTGTAAGAACCCACCCAAACGTTGCCCGTAGTCGAGTACGCCAGGCCACGGTTGCTCGTACTGGACGGTACGGGCCACGAGCCCCGTACTGAGCCGTTACCCGGGTTAAGGTTATAAACCGTGCGGGGGTGAACCAAGACGTGGAGGTACGTCCCGGAATGGGCGAGGCCTCGTATGCTGTTCGAGGGGGCCCTATAGGAGCCTAATATGTCGCCTAGCGCGGCGAGAGCCACGCCCGCGGCGCATAGCGAAAGTATTAAGATACAAAACCAACTTCTAACCATCGATATAGTCCTTTCCGTTAAGGGTGTGGGTGTTAGTATTTAGGTTATTAATATCATATATGATTATATAAGTCAAATTTATCATCGTTTCCACATATTTGTCGTCCGAAAACACCTTACATCATAGCCGTCGAATCCGTTTAAGTAAGGATTTTTAACGATAATAGGGGAAACCGCTTCGTTTATGGGTGTTTTTACCGGGAGGATGCGAGCGTTAAAAGTCCCAATCGGGTTTAGGGTCGGGGAGCCGAAGTACGGCGTCCAGCGCCTCCAGGAGTGGGGGCGGCCCAATCAGGTTGTCGGTGACGGCCAGGCCGGTCGCGGGCCTGACGCCGAGCCATATCCTTGTAAAGGCGTTTACCGAAGCCGAGAGCGTGGGCAGAGCGTCGTCGGAGCCTTGCTCCGCTCCTGACGAAGGCCCCAGCGTTACGACGTAGTCGCCGGCGACGCCGCGCCATTGCGCGTCTTCGCCCAGCGCGTCCTCAACCGGGTCGGTCAATCTTAAGTTGAAACGTACTTCCTCCCCGGGGAGGTGGGTCCGGGCGAGGCACCCGGGTAGGTCGCATATCCGCATCTGCCAATATGCCGCGGCGCCCATTTTGTGCTCGAACTTGGACTTCGCCGTAAGGGTACGTAGTTGGAACGGCCGCTCGAGGAGATCCTGGAGTTGGATCCCCGCGGGTTCGCGCATTTTCACCAGCCGTACCTGGTCACCCAAGTTCCGGAGGAGGGCCATGAGTTCAAGGAACTGGTCGCGTCCCCGGTATACGATCCAATTTACGTAATACGGCCCCTCCTCAGCGGGGTTGGCCGCGCACCAGAGATAG
>JAZGGY010000283.1:0-8813 GCA_036480675.1 bacterium
GACCGCGTGGACGTCGGGCAAAAGTTGGCGACGCCCGAAGCAAGCGACGATATGGGCGTGCCGGTATACGCGAGCTTAGCCGGTCGGGTGGCGGCGGCCGATGCGAAGAGAGTAGTTATTGACAGGACGCAGGCCGCGTAACGCGCCGGCGGCTGAGGAGATGTTCTATATGTGGAGGAAAACGGCCGTATTAATTGTCGCGCTGGCCGCGGCCGCGGCGGGTTACGAGAAACCCGAGATCGAGAAAGCGGACATCGACCCCGAAGACCTGGCGAGATTTAAAGAAGCGTACACCTTTTATCTGGATGGTATCGGGTTTGAGAAGGATGGGTCGTGGGTATCGGCGAGCCAGGCTTATCGTAAGGCGGTCGAGATTTACCACAATTACCCGGACGCTCTGTACGGCCTAGGCCGAATGGCGTTGCGACTCGGCCGTTTGGACGACGCGGAAGACGCGCTTCGCGAGGCGCTGACGTTGAAACCGGAGTTACACCAGGCTCACGCCGAACTGGGGAGCGTCCATTACCGGCGCGGCGATTACAATAAAGCGGCGTTGGAATATAAGGACGCCCTTAAACACGACGCCGACGACGCCGTAGCGCGTTATAATCTGGGGAACGCCTACCGTAATCTCGATAAACCAAAAGACGCGGTGAAGGAGTACGAAAAAGTGCTCGCGCTCGACCCGGACTACGTGGATTGCTATTACAATATGGCGCTGGCGTACGAGGATATGGGGAAGGTCGAAGAAGCGGTTACGGCTTACGATATGTTTATAGAAGCGGCGGCCGACGACCCTAACCAATTGGAATGGGTCAACCGCGCGAAGGAATACAGGAAAAATTTAAGAGAGGGGAAGAAGGACGAGTAGTTGGCGGCGCGCGAAGAGGCCATAGGCTTAGTAGAGTTCTCGTCCATCGCCCGCGGCATCGAGGCGGTGGACGCGATGGTTAAGGAAGCCGAGGTACGGCTCTTGGCGTCGCGGACGTCGTGCTCCGGGAAGTACTTAGGGCTCGTTGCGGGGGCCGTGGCCGCGGTGAAATCGGCGGTCGCCGCGGGCAAGGAAATGGGGCGGGGGCATTACGTCGACGACTTCGTAATCCCGAATGTCCACGAGCAGGTCATGGCGGCCGCGGCCGGGACGGTGGTCATACCCGAGAAGGCCGCGTTGGGGGTCGTGGAGACGTTCTCTCTAGCCTCCTCGCTGTTGGCCGCGGACGCTGCGGTGAAGGCGGCGCCGGTCACGCTCGTCGAAATTAGGCTCGGGACCGGCATCGGCGGAAAAGGTTTCGTGACTATGGTGGGGGAGACGGCGGCTGTCGCCGCGGCGGTGGCGGCGGGCGCCGCGGAAGCGGCTAAGCGCGGCCTGCTGGTCGCGACGGCCGTTATTCCCGCCCCTTACCAGGAAGTCTTCGATAAACTTATCTAGGTCGGAGGGCGGCCGAATTCGATATGGTGATTAAAGAGATAATAAATGTTAGGGGCAAACACCTCGGTTACTTCGAGGCGTGGTGTAAAGCGTGCGGCATATGCATCGCGTTATGCCCCAAACAAGTGTTCGATACCGGAACCGACGGCAAGCCGATAGTTGCGCGGCCGCAGGACTGCATCAACTGCGGCACGTGCGAAATAATGTGCCCCGATTTCGCCATCGGGTGGTTCGAAGACCCGCTGCACGACGAGGAGCTGAAAGAGGCGCATAAGCGCAGCACCGAAGACGAGTGGGCCAAGAATAAATAAAGCGTCCCCGTTTTAGCGTATTGGCGAGCGGCGAAGGAAGTGAACCGTATATAGATGGTTTTGATGCAAGGCAACGAAGCGATTGCCCGGGGAGCGCTCGACGCCGGCGTGCGGTTTTTCGCCGGTTACCCAATTACGCCTTCTACTGAAATAGTCGAGATAATGTCGGTGGAGCTTCCGAAGGTGGGCGGTAAGTTCCTCCAGATGGAGGACGAGATCGCCTCGCTAGCCGCGGTCATCGGCGCGTCGCTCACCGGTTTGAAGGCGATGACGGCCACCAGCGGCCCCGGCTTCTCGCTTATGCAGGAGAACCTCGGCTACGCCTACATGACCGAAGTCCCGTGTCTGGTCGTCAACGTTATGCGCGGCGGCCCGAGTACCGGCCTACCCACCCATCCCTCCCAGGGCGACGTTATGCAGGCGCGCTGGGGTACGCACGGCGACCATCCGGCGATCGTCCTGGCGCCGTCGTCGGTCCTCGATTGTTACGTTTTGACGGTGCGGGCGATTAACCTGGCCGAGAGATTCCGGATGCCGGTAATCCTATTGCCCGACGAAGTCGTAGCGCATATGCGCGAGGACGTAACGCTACCGGATAAGGTCGACGTCGTGGACCGCGAAGCGCCTCACGTCCCGCCCGAGTGGTACTACGCGTACGACGATTCCACTACCGATGTCGCGCCCCTCGCGCCCTTCGGCACCGGCTTCCGCTTCCACGTCACGGGCCTTACGCACGACCGCGCCGGCTTCGCCACCACCGTTCCTGCCGAAATAGACCGCGCCGTACGCAACCTCAAGCGCAAGATGGACCGTTTCCGGCTTGAGATAATACAAGTGGAACGAGTGCATTTAGCGGACGCCGAAGTAGTCGTAGCGGCTTACGGTATTTGCGCGCGGTCCGCCGAGGCCGCGGTACTACAGGCTCGCGCCCAAGGCTACCGCGCCGGTTTCGTAAACATGAAGACGATCTGGCCTTTCTGTTTTAAATTGGTGGAGCGGGTCGCAGAATCGGCCAAGGCTATCATTGTACCGGAGATGAACCTGGGGCAGCTGGTCCGCGAGTTCGACCGCGCCGTCTGCGGCCGGACCCAGGTAGTGCCCATCAGCCGCGTGGACGGCGAGGCCATCACCCCCCGTCAGATCCTGGACGTTATCGCCGAGCTCGCCCGGCCCGGAGGAAAGGATTAGTGGAGAAACCGCGCGAACTTAACCCTTCGGAGTTGATGCATGAGTACTTGCGTCAGAAGAAAAAGTTCCCGCACATCTGGTGCTCGGGATGCGGTATCGGTACCACCATGGGCGCCGTAATCCGCGCTATCGCCGAATGCGAGGTCGACCGTGACCGCGTCGTTATGGTCTCGGGCATAGGGTGCAGTTCCCGCATGCCCACATATGTCGACTTCAACACGTTGCATACCACGCACGGCCGCCCTATCGCGTTCGCCACCGGAATCAAACTGGCTCGCCCGGAGCTGGAAGTAATCGTTATTACAGGCGACGGCGACGTCGCCGCCATCGGCGGCAATCATTTGATCCACGCCTGTCGCCGGAACATTAACTTGACCGTTGTATGCATAAATAATAGCATCTACGGCATGACCGGGGGGCAGGCGTCGCCGACGACGCCCCAGGGGAAAATCGCGTCCACCGCCCGCTACGGCGACTTCGAGCGCGCGTTCGACCTCTGCGACCTTACCGCCGGCGCCGGGGCCGCTTTCGTTGCGCGGGGCGCCGTGTACTACGCCCGCCAGCTCAAGAAGCTCGTGATGCAAGCATTCCGCAAGAAGGGGTTCGCCTTCGTCGAGGTAGTATCGCAGTGCCCGGTGTATTACGGCCGGTTCAACAAGTTCAAGTCGCCGGTGGAGATGTTATATTGGCAGCGGGATAATACGGTGAACGTCAAGGCCGCGGCCAAGACGAAACCGGAGGACTTGGAAGGGAAATTGCTCACGGGTGTCCTGGCGGACCACGACTACCCGGAGTTCACCGAATTGTACGATAAGTTGATAGCCGACCTAGCCGCGGGGGAGAAATGATGATTGTCGTGAGATTCGCCGGCTACGGGGGCCAGGGATTGTTGACGGCGGGTTTGATACTCGCCGACGCCGCGGCCGTATTCGACAAAAAGAAAGTTATCCAGACCCAAAGTTACGGCGCTGAAGCTCGGGGCGGTGCCAGCCGGTCCGACGTCATCATATCCGACGAGGACATCGTCTTCCCCAAGCCGGACCACCTCGACATCCTCGTAGCTATGAACCAGCTCTCGGTGGACAAGTATTCCTCGGCTTTGGCGGAAGAGGGTACGCTTATAGCGGACGCGACGTTCGTCACGACGATAACGTTTCCCGACTTCTACTCGATACCGTTTACCGAAATCGCTAGAGAGCGGTTGGGTCGGGAAATCGTGGCCAACGTCGTGGCGTTGGGGGCGTTGGTGGAACTCAAAGGCGTGGTTTCGAAGAAGGCCGCGGCCGGGGCGCTCGAGCAACGGATACCCCAGGGGGCGCTGGACGTAAACCGTAAAGCTTTGGAAGCGGGTTTCAAAGCGGCCCGCACGGCAGCGTCCGCGCGGGACAAAGCGGTGGCCGATTACGACATCGTGTAACGCGAAAGGTTTATGGAAAAGACGCTTTTTATGATAAAGCCGGACGCCGTAGCGCGCGGCCTGATAGGCGAAATCGTCGCTCTTATGGAACGCGAAGGCTTTACTATCGAGCGGCTCGAGTTGCAGCGCTTCGAGCGCGCGAAAGCCGAAACATTCTACGACGTGCACCGCGACAAACCTTTTTTCGCGAGTTTGGTAGAGTACATTACGTCCGGCCCGGTCGTAGCGATGGTCCTCGTTGGCGACGCCGCGATTGCCCGGGTACGAGAGCTCATGGGCGCGACGGACCCGGCGCAGGCCGCTTCGGGCACCATACGGCGTAAGTACGGCGAATCCATAGAGCGCAACGCCGTCCACGGTTCAGACAGCCCAACCTCGGCGGCCCACGAAATCGCCGTCGTCTTCGGGGCGCCGTGAGCGTAAGGGCGTCGCGTTGGAACGTCCCGAACGTGCTCACGCTCGCGCGGCTACCGTTGGCGGCGGCGGGCGCCTATTTCCTGTGGGGTAAAGAATTTATCGGCGTGGCGGTCGGCTTTCTCGTCGCCGCGGCGTTGACCGATATCCTGGATGGCCTCGTCGCCCGGGCGTTGGGCCAGATAACGGACTTCGGCAAAAAGCTCGACCCGGTAGTGGACAAGGTCGCCATCGCCGGCGTCGGCTTGATTCTGGTATTGAAGTACGGCGTGCCTTGGTGGATCTTCGCCGCCGTGGTGGCGCGCGACGTCGCTATTATTATTTCCGCGTGGCTAGTGATTTCCCGCGGGCGCGTCGTCATGCCGGCGAAATTTTGGGGCAAGGCCGCGGCCTTGCTCATGGTTTGCTACTGCGTCGCGGCCGTGCTGTCCGCGCCGTGGTGGCTTACGACGTTATTGTTGTGGCTCGTCGTCGCGGCGATAATAATTTCGTCGGCGTCGTACGGGTACGATTTTTATCGGGCTTTGTCCGGAAAGCGTGTAACTCCGATTTAACGCCCCTTTGTAAGAACCGTTCTTTTGAAAGAGTGGAGTAGTAAATGGCCTACAAGATTCTTGCCCGCGACGATATCACGTCGGAATCGGTGCGCATGGTGGTCGCGGCGCCTCACATAGCCCGGAAATGCGAACCGGGCCAATTCATAATCCTGCGGTTGGACGACAAGGGCGAGAGAATTCCGCTCACCATCGCCGATTTCGACCGCGACGCGGGAACAATTACCATTATATTCCAAAAAGTCGGAAAGACGACGTACCAACTGGCGACGTTCCGGGAGGGCGACGAGATATCCGATTTCGTCGGCCCGCTCGGTCGACATTTGGACCTGGGCCGGTTGGGAACCGTGGCTTGCCTGGGCGGTGGCCTTGGCGTCGCGCCTATTTACCCGAAGGTCCGGGCGCTCAAGGCCGACGGCAACTACGTCGTATCCATTATCGGCGCCCGCCGCAAAGACCTGGTTATACTGGAGGGCGAGATGCGGGCCCACAGTGATGAACTCTTCGTGACGACGGATGACGGCTCGTACGGCCTGCACGGCTTCGTAACGGACCAGCTGAAGTTGCTTTTCGACGAAGGCCGGAAATTCGACACTTGCCTGGCGGTAGGGCCCATACCGATGATGGAAGCGGTGTGTAGGCTCACCGCCCAACACGACCTTCCCACTTTGGTCAGCCTGGATACGATTATGGTGGACGGCACCGGAATGTGCGGCTCGTGCCGCGTTACGGTAGGCGGCGAGACTAAGTTTACGTGCGTGGACGGCCCGGTCTTCGACGGGCACAACGTCGATTGGGTAGAGGCGAAAGGGCGCCAGCGCCGTTACGCCCCCCAGGAAAAACAAGCCCTCGATCATTTCGAGAAGGAGCGAGGTTCGAAGTAATGGCCGGAAACGGGAACAACGAAAAACCCGCGAAGAAGAAAATCATACCAGAGAAATTCCCTATGTCGGAACAGCCGCCGGCCGAACGTATTCGCAATTTTGGCGAGGTGCCCTACGGGTACGACGTAGAGACGGCGGTCGAAGAAGCGCGTCGGTGCCTACAGTGTAAAAAGCCCGTGTGTATCGACGGGTGCCCCGTTGAAATTGACATACCCGGTTTCATCGAGGCCATTGCGGAGGAGGATTTCGCCGAAGCTATCAGGGTAATGAAGTCGTTCAACAACCTTCCCGCGGTGTGCGGCCGGGTATGCCCGCAGGAGGACCAGTGCGAGAAGGTGTGCGTCCTGGCCAAGAAGTTCGAGTCGGTCGCCATAGGCCGTCTGGAGCGCTTCATCGCCGACTACGATTACGAACACGGCGTCGCGCCTCCCGCTGAGATCGCACCCGCCAAGGGCAAGAAAGTCGCAATCGTGGGCTCGGGGCCGGCGGGCCTTACCGCCGCGGGCGACCTCGCGCGGATGGGTTACGACGTCACGTTGTACGAGGCGTTCCACGCTACCGGCGGCGTTCTCCGATATGGCATCCCCGAGTTCCGTCTTCCCAAGGCCATCCTCGACCAGGAAATCGATTACGTCAAGAGCCTGGGCGTTAAGGTCGAGTGTAACATGGTTATCGGTAAGGTATACACGATTAAAGAGTTGCTAGGGGAGTTGGGGTTCGGGGCGGCGTTCATCGGTACCGGCGCCGGCCTGCCGCGCTGGATGAAAATCCCCGGCGAGAATTTGATAGGGGTTTACTCCGCCAACGAGTGGCTTACGCGGATAAATTTGATGCGGGCCTTCGAGTTTCCGGAATACGACACGCCGATTTGGTCAGGCAAGAACGTGGCCGTCATCGGCGGCGGCAACACTGCTATGGATTCGGTGCGGACGGCGCTTCGGATGGCCGCCGAGACGGCCAAGATATACTACCGCCGCGGCGAGAAAGAGATGCCGGCGCGTATCGAGGAAATCCACCACGCCCGCGAGGAGGGCGTACAATTCGACTTCCTCGTGGCGCCGGACCGCGTCCTGGGTACCGACGACGGCTGGGTGCGGGGCATGGAACTTTGCCGGATGGAGCTCGGCGAACCTGACGAGAGCGGCCGTCGCCGCCCCGTGCGGTGCGAAGGGTCCCAGTTCGAGGTGGAATGTGACATGGTCGTCGTCGCCGTGGGAACGTACCCCAATCCCATTATCCCTGAGACGACGCCCGAGCTCGAGCTGACGAAATGGGGTACCATAATTGTCGATGAGGAAAAGGGTATGACGGGCATCCAGGGCGTCTTCGCCGGCGGCGACATCGTGACCGGCGGCGCGACCGTCATCTCCGCTATGGGAGCCGGTAAACAGGCGGCGCGAGGTATCGACGCGTTCCTTACCGATAAATAGAAAGGGCGGTTGGTGGGAGGGGCTTTAAAAAGCCTCGTACGGGATCTCGTTCGCGGCCTGGAGTCGTTCTTCTTCCCGTCGCGTTGCCGGGCGTGCAGCGTCGAGCTTGACGGCCCCGCCCGGCTTTTGTGTCGGACGTGTCGGGAGGAAATGACGGCGCCGCTCCCGGGCGATTGGAGGGAGGCGTGTCTTCTCGGCGAGGACGGGCCGCGGTTCGCACGGCGCCCGTACGACGGGCCGGCGGGTGAAGCCGTGCGCCTACTGAAGTTCGGCGGCAAGATGAGGATGGCGCCGCTGCTGGCGGAGGCGATTAGGCCGCTGGCCGCGGCCCTCAAAGGACATTACCGCTTGGATGCGTTGGTCCCGGTTCCCCTCCACCCGTGGCGGCTGCGGGAACGCCGTTTCGACCAGGCCGAGGAAATCGCAAGCCTCGTAGCGGCCGCGACGGGTTTGGAATTCCGGCGCCGCGGCCTGGCGCGGACGAAATATACAAGGCCGCAGGTAGAACTTTCAGGGGAGGAGCGGCTTGTTAACGTCTACGGGGCTTTCGCCGCGCGCGAGGATTTTTCCGGGACGCGCGTTTTGTTGCTCGACGACGTCATAACGACGGGCGCGACGGTACGCGAGTGCGCGGCCGTTCTGCGTAACGCGGGGGCCGACGGCGCCGTAGCCTTGGCCGTCGCCGGTGCCGGTTTGTAAGGTCCGTTTTCGATATGGATATAAAAAAATTCCTGGTTTGGTTCGGCGTAGTCGTCGTCCTCTTCGTATGCCTTGTCGGCTCGTGCCTGCTGGCGGCGTTTTCGCTGTCGGAATTGGGCCGCGATATCACGGGAGACGCCTGGCGCGAGGCCGGCAAAATAGGGCGCGTTGAGGAAACGCTATGCGTCAACGAGACCTACCGATTGTCGCTCGACGAAGACGGGACGGTTCATTTCTACGGCCGCGGCCTCGAGATAACGCTGCCGCCCGGCTACGAGGTCGAAAAGCCTGAAGAACGTTCCGCGGAGGCGCCGCCCTTCGCGTATTTCCTGGAGAGCGCGGACGGCGGTACGCAAATCCGCCTTCGGCGCGAAGCGGACGTCCCGGGCCAATATTTCTGGTACGGCGGCGACCGCAAGTTGTTGTTTGCTCACGCGAAGGCTTACGCCGAACGGATAACGGATAAGGCTGCGCTTGAGGCGACGCC
>JAZGGY010000284.1:0-8471 GCA_036480675.1 bacterium
TAAAGGTAGCGGCGGCTCGAGTCGCCGGAAGAGGTGATGGTAATGGAGAAGCTTACGAACAGGCAGCGCGAGGTTTTGGCCGCGGTGCGGGAGTTGACCGGTCGGCACGGCTTCCCGCCGACGGTGCGGGAGCTGGCGGAGTTTCTGGAGATAGGTCCCCGCGCGGCCTTCGAGCACCTGGCGGCGCTGGTCCGCAAGGGGCATCTGGAGAAGGAGGACGGCAGGCCGCGGGCGCTGGCGGTGGCGGGGTACGTGCCGGCGCTCGAGCTGCCGGTGGTGGGCCGGGTAGCCGCGGGGCCGCCCATCACGGCGCTGGAGGAGGCCGAGGAGACGATGGCGGTGGACCGCTCGCTGGGCGCCGCGGAGGGCGACTTCCTGCTGCGCGTCAAGGGCGACAGCATGGATGGCGAGCACATCGTCGACGGCGACATGGTGATCGTGAGGCCGCAGCCGGTGGCGGAGAACGGCGCCGTCGTCGTGGCGCTGGTGGGCGACGAGGCCACGGTGAAGCGGATGTACGTCCGCGGCGACCGCGTCATCCTGCGCGCCGCCAACCCGGCCTACGCGGACCTGGTGCTGGGCGAAGAAGAGGACGTGGCGGTGATAGGCCGCGTCGTGGGCGTTATACGGCGTTATAAGTAGGAGCGGTCATGGACGTCGTGGATTTTGGCGATAGCGTCCGCGTGGGCGCCATCTTCGAGGAGTCGGGCCGGCTGAAGCCGGTGTGGTTCGCCTACGACGGCCGGCGCCTCGCCGTGGAGCGCGTCACGTATAGCTGGCGCGACCGCGACGGCGACGTGAAAATTTTGCACTACGCCGTGAAGGTGGGCGGGACCGTCTACGAGCTGGCGCTCGACACCTCGACGCTGAGCTGGCGCCTCGAGCGCAGCTACGTGGAGTAGTGGGGGAGGATTGTTAAGCCTCGGGGCCTGCGGGCCCCGTTTTAATCTCGGCCGATAAAGATGTGGGCATCCATCACAGGACTGGCGCACGGCAGGCCGCTGTTGGGCGGCGAGCGGCCCGGGCCCGTGGGCCTGGGCCCCGGCGCCGAGGCCTACGGCGAGCGCTGGGAGCGCGTCGTCATCTTCCTCGACATGAACGCGTTCTTCGTCAACGTCGAGGCGCGGGCCAAGCCGTGGCTGCGCGGCAAGCCGGTCCTGGTGGTCGGCTCGCGCAAGGCGCGCTCCGTCGTCGCGGCCTGCTCCTACGAGACGCGCGCTTTCGGCGTCAAGTCCGGCATGCCCTCCGAGGAGGCGCGGCGCCTCTGCCGCGACGCCATAGTCGTCCCCGCCGACATTCCAAAGTACACCCACGCCATCCGCCAGGTCGTCGCCCGCGCCCACAGCTACACTCCCGTCGTCGAGATCACCTCCATCGACGAGCTGGCCCTCGACGTCACGACGACCTTCCGCCGGTGGGGGACGCCGCGCGACTGCGCCGCGGCCTTCGCCCGCGAGATCCGCCAGGACCTCGGCCTCCCGTGTTCGCTGGGCGTCGCGTCCAACAAGATGATGGCCAAGGTGGCCGCCGGCCTCGAGAAGCCCAACGGCCTCACGGTCCTCAGGCCCTCCCAGCTCGAGCCCTTCCTGGAGGAGCTACCGACGACGGAGCTGCCCGGCATCGGCGACAAGATGGGCGAGCACCTGCGGCGGCTGGGAGCGAGCGCGTGCGGCCAACTCGGCCGGCTGCCCTTGTCGCGCCTCAAGGCGCGCTTCGGCATCGTCGGCGACGTATTACAAGACATGGGCCGGGGGATAGACCGCCGGCCGCTGATGACGCACTACGACTACGAGGAGGCCAAGTCCGTCGGTAACACCATCACGCTCAACCGCGACACCTACGACGCCGCGGAGCTTCGGCGGACGTTCCTGTGGCTGTGCGAGCGGGTGGCGCGGCGGCTGCGCGGCGAGGGGTACTGCGGCCGGTGCGTCTACGCCGTCGCGCGCTACCCGGACTTCTACACCGTGGGCCGCTCGCACCGGCTGTCGCATTACGTGGACGAGGGGATGGACGTCTTCCGCGCGGCGTGGCCTCTCCTGCCGAAGGATTTAGGCGAGCGCGGCGTGCGGATGCTGGGGGTCTCGGTCTCGATGCTGCTGTACCACTGCAAGCCGGGCAACCTCTTCGAGATTAAGCGCGACCGCTTCACGGCGACGCTGGACGAGCTGAACCGGAGGTACGGCCGCGGCGCCCTCGAGCGGGCGGAGCTGCTGCCCGGCCTCCCCGGCGGCCTCTACGAGACCGTCAAGGCCGGCTGGCACCCGGGGTAGTGTTCGTAATGAAATAGCCGGGCTTCGCGGCCCGGCTTTTTTTTACCGCACCCCACGCAGCCGCGGGAAGCGCCAGGCTACCAGGGCGGCCCAGACGAGCGAGGCCGACGCGCCGATGAGCAGCGCCGATTGAACGTCGACGTACCGCGCTACGTACCCCGCCTGCAGCGAGCCCAACCGCATCGCCCCCATAAATACCAGGAAGTAGATGCTCATAACGCGGCCGCGCAGCCGGTCCGGCACGTTTAGCTGGATGAGCGTGTTGGCGAGCGAGTTCTGGACGACGAAGCAGAAGCCGACCGCCGCCAACACCGCCGCCGCCAGCCAGAAAGTACGTACGAACGCGAACGAGAAGACGAGCACCGCGAACGCGACGTTGGCCCCGGAGAGCAGTAAGCCCCGCGGGCTCTTCGGCCCCAGGCTCGCCACGGTGAGCGCGCCCACCAGCGCCCCCAGGCCGACGAACGTCATCAAGTAACCGTATACGTCGGCGCCGCCGCGGAAGACCTGCTTCGCGAAGACCGGCAACAGTATCGAGTACGGCATAACGAAGAACGCCGAGACGCCGACCAGCGAAATTACCACCCACACCAGCGTGTTCCGGCCGGCGTATTGGATCCCCTCGGCGATTTGGCGGTGGGCCGGGCCCTTCACCTCCCGGCGGGTGGAGGACGTCCGGATGGCCAGCAGCGCGGCGAGAGCGGGGAGGAACGTCGCCGCGTTTACGACGAAGGCGAGCCCCTCGCCGACGGCCACGATCAACAGGCCGGCGACGGCCGGGCCGGCGCTCCGGGCTACGTTGAAGATGGTCGAGTTGAGCGCGATGGCGTTGGTGAGGTCGTCTTTGCCGACCATCTCGACGACGAACGCCTGCCGGGCGGGGACGTCGAGCGCGCGGCCTACGCCGAAGATGAAGGCCAGCGCCATTACGTGCCATACCTGGACGAGGCCGGTGACGGTGAGGGTCGCGAGGATCGCGGCCTGGATGAACATCAGCGTCTGCGCGATGAGGACAAGGCGCTTTTTATCGAAGCGGTCCGCGAGCGAGCCGGCCCACAGGCCCATCGGCAGCGCCGGCACGAGCGCGACGAAGTTGACCAGGCCCAGCATCGCCGGCGAGCCGGTAAGGCGGTATATCAGCCAGTTCTGCGCGACGAACTGAATCCACGTGCCGACGAGCGACACCATCTGGCCGAACCACCACAGCCGGAAGTCGCGGTGGCGGAGCGCGCTGAACGTCCGCGGCAGCGTTACGCGGCGCCGCAGGTACTCGCCCACGGAGTTGCTTTTGGGGTGCTTACGCATTGCGCAACTTACGGCCGGCGGGCCGTCGGGTCCGCGTGAAATCGTAATAAAGGATGCCGACGGCGGCAAGAGCCGCGCACGCCGCGCCGAAGGCGAACGTGCCGGCGCCCTGCCAGCGGTCCCATATCAAACCGGCCACGATAGAACCGGGCAAGATGGCGAGGCCGCTTGCCATATGGAGGAGGCCCAACGCGGCGCCGCGCCGTTCGGCCGGTACCGCGTTCGAGACGAAGGCCGGCGGCAGCGCCATGAAAGCTTGGTAGTAGAGAGCGTAGAGGGCGAAAAGGGGCCAGAGCGTCCACATGTGGTCCAGAGCCCCGGCTACGATTAGGACCGCCGCCTGGAAGAAGTAAACGCCGGCGAGCACCGGTAATATCCGTAACCGGTCCGCGAGCCAGCCGATCGGGAACGGCCAGACGACTTGCGCGACGGTGAAGCTAAGGTAGACCAGCGGGAGCATGGCCAGCGGCAAGCCGAGTTCGTTTGCCCGGAGTATGTAGAACGCGTACGAGAGCATGCCGAAGGAGTATAGAGTATGGCATATTAAAAACGGCCACCACGGCGCGGCCGCGGCCCGGTCGAATATCTTGGGGGGGCTTTCCCGAGGCGCCCGTTTAGGTTGGCGGACGAGTAGTACGATGACCAAAGCTACCGCTATGCCCGGGACGATGGTCCACTTGAAGATACCGCGCGTCGTGAGGTCGGTGTAGTTTAATAGAAAGTATAATATCAGCACGCCGCCCACCGCTCCCACGGAGTCGAGCGCGCGATGAAGGCCGAAGGCGCGGGCGCGTTGTTTTTCGGTAACGTAACCGGCCAGTAACGCGTCTCGCGGCGACCGCCGAATTCCTTTACCGACCCGGTCCGATACGCGTAGCGCCAGCACGGCGGAAGAAGCGTACGCGAAGGCCATCAGCGGCTTGCTTACGACGGACAGGCCGTAGCCCGCGAGCATGAGCCATTTGTGCCGGCCTACTCGGTCGGCGACGTACCCCGAGAAATATTTAAGCGTGGCAGCGGTGGCGTCGGCGGCTCCCTCGACCAGGCCCAGGAACGCGGCGGAAAGGCCGAGCTCTTGTGTTATGAATAGCGGTAGTAAGGGAAATATTATTTCGGATTGGAGGTCTGCGAAGAGCGAGACGACGCCGAGTAACAGTACGTTTAGCATGTTGATTTAATATTCTAAATGATTAACCTGGAACGCGCAAGGCCGATATTCCTTGAAGGGTTGCCCGCCCGGACTTATAATACGAATTAAATATGTCCGGTGGCGTGCCGAGGCGCCGGCGGGTATGGCTTCGCCGGTTAATATTTATAGTCGTCGTTGCGGCGACCCTTACCGGCTCCTACTTTTGGGGTCGGCACGTCGAACCGCCGCCCGGGGAGCTCGACGCCGAACGCGTAGCGTTGCTCACCGGCGCGACCGAGCCGCCGGAGCGGGTCGACGGGGAGATTACCTATTGGCGCATAAGGCGCGGCGACGAGACGCTCTACGCCGCCGAGAGCGCATCGTCCGCGCCGGAGGTCGTCGGTTACGGCGGCCGATTCGACCTCCTGGTCGTCGTAGACGGCTCGGGGAACGTTGAACGGGTCGTCTTGGTGCGGCACGACGAAACGCCGTCGTACGTCGAGAACGTCGCCGATTTTCTCTCGTCCTTCGTCGGCCTTCCGGCGACCGCGCCCCTCGAACCCGGCCGCGACGTCGACGCCATAACGCGGGCGACGGTGACGAGCCAGGCCTTCGCCGCAGCTACGCGGGTAACGAGTAGGAAGATATTAAACGCGGCTCTCGGCCGCGACGTCCAACTCGACGGCGAGCGAGAAGGTTGGGATTGGCGCTGGGCGTTGGTAGTGGCGGCGTTTTTCGGCGCCGCGATTTGGGCGAGGCGGCGGCCTGCGGAGTGGGTGCGCGTATTATTCGCGGCCGCGGCGTTAGGGGTGTTGGGTTTTTGGGCCGGTCGGTTCGTTTCCGTCGGCGACGTAGGCCGGCTGGTTTTGTGGAAGTTCCCGCCGTTCGGGCCGCGCCTTTCGGTCTATTTACTGTTGGGGGGCGGCGCGGCGCTGGCGCTGTTTTTCGGCAACGTGTATTGCGGGTGGCTTTGCCCCTTTGGCGCGCTGACGGAACTTTTGTATAAAATACCGATTCGGAAATTAAAAGTGGTGCCCGAGTTCGCGCGGCGTCTCGGCGGCCTACGTTTCATTATATTATGCGTCGTCGTAGCCGCCTTCGTGGCGAATTGGGACCTGGGCGTCGCGCGGTACGAACCTTTTGACGACTTGTTCGCGTACGCGGCGGCGGGGATATCGCTCCTGTTTCTGGTAGCAGTCTTGGCGGTTTCTGCGTTCCATTATCGGTTCTTTTGCCGATATCTGTGTACCGCCGGCGCGTTATTGGGCGAGGTAGCCGCGGTGGGGCGGCCTCCGCCTCGGCTCGAGTGCCGGGAGTGCGGCGAGTGCGCGAAAGTTTGCCCGGCGGCGGCGATAATCGTGAACCGTGAGGTCGTAGATGCGGCGCTGTGCATGGAATGCGGCCGATGCCGGCGTGATTGCGAGGCCGAGAAACAGGCCGCGCAATCGCGGGGCGGGAATTTTTAGTTTGGCCTTGCGCCCGCCCTATGGTATAAGATTGCCGATTTTCACGTTATGAAAAAACGCAGACTACTTGCTTTCGTATCCGTTTTCGCGCTAGTCGCGCTGGGCGTCCTCTACTACGCGGCGGTGGCGCCGGCGGTGGTGGGGAAAGAGCGCGTGGCGAAGGCGTTTGCGCAGGTCGTGAAGGACGGCCCCGGCCTCGACGTTAAATATGCGAAAGCGCGTTTCAAACTCTTCCCCCGGCCGGCGGTTACGCTGGGCGACGTCGTCTTCGTTAATGGAGCCGGCAAAGAGGTCGTCCGCGCCGACGAGGTTAGCCTGGGGTTGTCGTACGTCGGCTTCGTAACCCTCAATCCGAGCGTCGCCGTTGTGGCGTTCGTCCGGCCGCGGGTCGACCTGGCGCCGGGCGACGTGGGGTTAGGCGAGGCGGGGAAGGGGTCGCCGTTCCGCGGGACCGTCGCCGTGGCGGAGGGGTTCGTCCGGTACGCCGGTAAGACGCGGACGGTGCTTGTAGACGGCCTTAGCGGTCGCCTCCGCTGCAAGGCTTCGTGGGGCGAGGAGTTCGACGTACGCGGTAAACTGCACGCCGACAAGTTCAGGTTTGCAGCGGGGGAGGAGGAAGCCGCCGGCGGGATGGCCGTCGCGGCCGAGGGCGAGATACGCTACCGGCCCGAGGCCCCGGGCGGTCGCATCTTCTTCGAGGAGCTCGACTTCCTGTTTGGCAAAGCCCGCTTGACCGTCGCCGGCGAGCTCCAAACCGGCCCGGGCGAGAACGACGTCGACCTGGCCGTTAAAGGTAAACGGATGGCGCTCGACCAGGTCCTCCCGGCGCTCGCGCCGCGCTTCAGCGACGCCGACGTAGAAGGCGAGATGGACCTGAACCTGACGGTCAAAGGCAAATGGGGCGAGGGCCGTAGTCCGGACGTGCGGGGCGAGCTAGAGGTAAAGAACGGCGCCCTGAAACCCCTCGAGGGAGACGGAATATCCAACGTTGGCGCCAAAGTGCGTTTCGAGGGCGAGAAGTACGTGGTCGAGAACTTCCGGGGCCAGACGAAGAAGGGCGGTTTCAAAGGATACGCGACGATAAAACCCGACGGAAACTGGCCGTACCAACTCAGTTTCGAGGGCGCTATGCCCCTTGAGGTGGCGGCCGTCATGCTCGCCGTGCCTGACGCTTATATGCTCGCGGGCCCGGCGCAGCTCAACGTCGACGTCGACGGCGAATTGTCGTCGTCCGGGCGGACGTCGGTCGACGGGCCGGTCGAGCTCCTGGGTTGTCAGGTACGGCTTAAACCGTTCGTATCCCCCTTCCAAGGTCTCACCGGCACGGCGTACTGCGAGGGTTATAAAATAAAGGTCGGCAAGTTGAAGGGGCAGCTGGCGGGTCACGCTTTCGAGATCGGCGGCAGTTGGCAAGGGTTCGAGACGCCGCGGCTGGACTTCGTCGCCGTCGCCGACGAGCTGGACCTCGACGCGGCGTTGCCCACCGAGGAGATGCGGCGCCGCCACGCCGAACGCGGCTCGTTGCCGCTGGGCCTACCGGGCAAAGATATTACGGCGAAGGGCCGGGTGCGGTTTAAGAAGTTCAAGCTCCTTTCCGTAACCGGTAAAAATTTGGAATCCGATTTCGAATACGGCGGCGGCATATTAAACGTGAAAAAGCTAGACTTCGCGGCGTACGACGGGAAAGTACGGACGCAGCTAACGGTGTACCTCGGCGCCCGGCCGCGGTACACTTGTTCGGCGGCCGTCCGCGGCGCGCGGCTGGGCGTTTTCCTAACCGAAAACGAATATTTGAAGAACGTTCTCACCGGGCGCTTCTCGGCCGACGTCACTTTCTCGGCCGAGGGGACGGCGTACGACGACGTAAAGGGGTCGTTTGGCGGCAAGGGCTCGCTCGAGTTGGAGGGAGGCCGCGTCGCGGAACTGCCTCTTTTAGTTGAACTGGCAAAATGGTCGCGTATCGAGCTTTTCGAGCCGCTGCAAGTGTCCAAGTTGTGGGTTATGTGTGACGCGCGGGACGGCGTGATTCGGACCGTCGACTTGAAGCTCGAGAGCCCGGAGATGGTTATCGAGGCCGCCGGAGAGGTCACGCTCGACAAGAAACTTGATTTCGCCGTACGAACGACTTTTAACAAAAACGCCGCGGAGCGCCTCGCCCGAGAAGGTAAAGCGCTCGCGCTCGTCCGGGACGAAGACGGTCGGGGGCGCTTCAACTTCATCGTTACGGGCGAGGCCGCCAGACCGGCGTTCCGGCTCGACGCCGGGTCCATGCTGGGAGCCGCGGGGGAGGGGCCGCCGGGC